>JAZRCJ010000068.1:0-2771 GCA_045659705.1 Faecalimonas sp. | reverse complement strand
AAGTAAAATATAGAGAAAACGACAAAAGCGGACATCCTTTGGAAGCGGTGTCCGTTTCAAAACAACGCACAATTTCAAAATGTGCGTTTTATTATTTGCAGAAGCATAAAGTGCAGGAAGAATCGGTGCGATTTGACGTGGTGGGAATTTTGGGTAACAAGATTCAGGTTGTTCAGAATGCGTTTGATTTTATCATGTGAGTGAGAGGAAATACTATGAGTAAGTTGGTTTATAAAAACAAAGGACATATTATTGATGAAAAAGAGGTAGGAGAAGTCCTGTATTTATCTTATCCGATTTTAGAAAAGACAGGAATTGTAAAACACGGATTTTCAACCCGTATTGGTGGTGTAAGTGAAGGGATTTACAGTTCCATGAATCTGAGTTTTTCAAGAGGTGATGATGAAAATGCCGTGCGCGAAAATTACAGACGTATGGCAGAGGCGTTAGAAGTGGAAGAAGATAGCTTCGTCTTGGCTGCTCAGACACATACAACCAATGTTCATAAAGTAACCGTGAAGAATAGAGATGAGAAATTGCAGGATGTAGATGGACTTATTACTGATGTTCCGGGCCTGTGTCTTGTGACTTCTTATGCAGACTGCGTTCCACTATATTTTGTGGATCCGGTACATAGAGCAATCGGTCTCAGCCATTCGGGATGGCGGGGAACAGTTGGAAAGATTGGGCGGGAAACGCTTCAAAAAATGAAAGAGGAATATGGAACGGACACGAAAGATGTAATTGTAGCAATCGGACCATCCATCTGTCAGGAGTGCTACGAAGTCAGCGAAGATGTGATTAACCAGTTTAAAGAAGCGTTTGAGAGCAAGTACTGGGATGATTTGTTTTATCAGAAAGAGAACAAAAAGTACCAGTTGAACTTGTGGAAAGCAAATGAGATAATTATGTTAGAAGCAGGTGTGAAAAGAGAGAATATCGCCGTTACGAATGTTTGCACAAGTTGTAATAGCGATATACTATATTCTCATCGTGCAAGCAAAGGACAAAGAGGCGGGCTTGCTGCATTTATGGCACTAAAGTAGGAGGAAAAAACATATGCTATTAACAAAGGCAGTTGAAGGAGAAGAAGTGGTAGAAGAAGTGAATAAATTAGCTGAGTATGTAGGAGACAAAATACCGGGACTTATCGACTTTGCAATCGGTGTAGTATTAGCTTTGGTTGTATTCTTTATAGGTACAAAGTTAATTAAATGGATACGAAAGATTATTAAGATATCTATGGAAAAAGGGAATGTGGATAAGGGTGTTCGTCAGTTCGTAGATTCTTTGGTGAAGTTTGCACTGTATGCTATTTTGATTTTCTCTATTGGAAGCAAGTTTGGTCTGGATACAACCTCCGTGGCAGCAGCGCTGGCATCCTGTGGTGTCGCAATCGGCTTGGCTCTGCAGGGAAGCCTTTCAAATTTTGCGGGTGGAGTTCTGATTTTGATTTTAAAACCATTCGTAGTTGGAGATTATATCATAGAAGATAATAAAGGGCGTGAGGGAACAGTAAAAGAGATTCAACTTTTTTATACAAAACTTTTGACTGTAGATAACAAGACAGTTATCATTCCAAACGGTTCGCTGGCAAACACAAGTCTTACGAATGTGACAGCACAGGATAAGAGAAGATTGGATTTGTCAGTGGGAATCTCGTATGATGCGGATTTGAAAAAGGCAAAACAGTTAATTGAAGAGTTGCTTCGCAAAGATGGGGATGTGTTGCAGAGTGAAGGCGTTACTGTTTTTGTGGATTCACTTGGCGACAGTGCAGTTGTCATTGGTGCTCGCGGTTGGGTGAAGAAGGAGGCGTACTGGACTGCAAAGTGGAGACTGACAGAGAATATCAAGTTGACCTTAGATGAGAATGGAATTGAGATTCCGTTCAATCAAGTTGTGGTGCATATGAAAGAAAAGGAAGAGTAATAAAAAAGGTTATCCAATCGGATAACCTTTTTTACAGCCGAAAATGGGACTCGAACCCACGACCTACGCATTACGAATGCGTCGCTCTACCAACTGAGCCATTTCGGCAAGTGACATTTGCCACATGGATTAGTATACTTGTAAAGTGTGTGAAAGTCAAGTGAATTAGTTGACAAATAATGCCTTAGTGTTAAAATTATATACATATTCATTTACTGGAAAGAAGGACTATGACATGATTCGCATGGAATTAGGAAAGAACAGTTATAATATAGAATTAGGACGTGGAAACCTCGCCAAAGCAGGCGAACTTTTTTACCTGAATCGCAAGGTTATGATTATCACAGACGAAGGCGTTCCACGTGCTTATGCAGAAACGATTAAAAGGCAATGCAAGGAAGCATACATAAAGATTGTTCCACAAGGCGAAGGAAGCAAATCTCTTCAGACGGCAGAAGAGATTTTGACAGAGATGCTGGAGCATCAGTTCAGCCGTAAGGATTGCGTGGTTGCAGTCGGTGGTGGAGTTGTTGGAGATCTTGGCGGATTTGTAGCATCGCTCTATATGCGTGGCGTGGATTTTTATAATGTTCCAACAACAGTATTATCGCAGGTAGATTCATCAATCGGCGGAAAGACGGCGGTGAATCTTGCGGGAATTAAAAATGTCATCGGTGTATTTTATCAGCCAAAGTCGGTGCTAATTGATCCGGATACACTGAAGAGTTTACCGGAACGTCAGATTTTGAATGGCCTTATGGAGGCAATTAAAATGGGCGCGACCAGTGACAAAGAATTGTTTGAATTGTTTTTGGAGGATGAGTGGAAAGACAATCTGG
>JAZRCJ010000067.1:0-1950 GCA_045659705.1 Faecalimonas sp. | reverse complement strand
TACAGATTTTACTTTCTCTTTTAAATTCAACGAAGGAGCCGACTTACTCATTTCCCAAACTTCACTCTCCTTCTTATCTTGTCCTACACCATAACAAGAAGAGAAAAATAATACGCACAAAATCATTAAATAGTTTTTCATTAGCAGTCCTAAAATACGTTTCATTTTCTTTGATTTTTTATGATTTCACATGCTGCAAAATTAGGGAAAACAGATATATTAACCAAAAAATGAAAGAAATCCAAATTTGACAGAGAGTGTCATAACATCCTGATATACAATCAAATAAAAATCGTCAAAAAGTTTATTTTTGACAGCAGCTCTATCGCACTGATTATCAATAAGTTATCATTAGATTCTAGGGGGTAATACGTAACATATTGACATCCAGTTACTTACTAAGAAGAAGTAAAAACAAATCCTTATGCATCAAGTTGGAAGTCTCTAAAAACTTACGCAAACGATGCCGTTTTTGGTAAACCGAATCCTCTTTTTCATCCATCAAAACAGCTATCAGCTGAATCGAGAATCCTGCGAAGAAATAGCATACCCTACGGTAATCCGATTCCTCCGTCCATTGCATTTCACGGCGAAAATGCTTCATTGCATCATCATGATATCTATCCACCAATTTCTCCACTTCACGAAATGCCTTGTTTCCTTCGTAGTATTTTTCATGCAAAAGGTTAACTTCCTTCCGAAGTTTCTTATTCTTGTTTTCCTCTTTTCCTACATCTTGCAACAAAATCAAAAACAACTTACTCATGGAAGCAAACCAATTCTTAAACACCTCTGCCATCAATACAGATTTATATTGCAATCTATCTTCCAAACAATGTTGCAACTCCTCCGCTTCCTTGATGTATTGATGATAAATGTCTGCTTGTTTTTGCAATTCACAACGAAGAGTATGGATAGAGTCAGAAGCGGTCTTGTCCTTATTTTCCAATTCTTGGAGCAGAGACGAAACCTTCATGCGACTTTCCTTGTCCTTTTGCTGCATTTCGTGGCGTAGTTCATCTATCGTCTTACGCGCCTTTTCCTTTACCATCCTTAGTTTGCGTCCTAACACATAAATCACGACTACCAAAAGCAAGGAACACAAAAGTATGTAAAGCATACGCAAACGCTTCTCCATGCGGAATTTATATGCTTCAAACTCTAATTTTTCAGACAAATAATCACGTTGGGCAGTCAGAACGGGTTGTTGCAAGACTTTGTTAGTTTCCTGATTCTGCATAGAAACACCTCTTAGCAATTCTTGATAGGCTATCTTGTCTTCGCCCAATGCACGTAACAATTTCGAAGAAGATAAATAGAGTTTAATAGAATCCGTATGGTTTCTTGCACGACTCCATCCTTTTTCCAAACATTGCTTAGCAACTCCATAATCCTGCATCCAAACATACATTTTTACCAAACTTGCCATAAAAGCAGGAGAACCATAATCTTCACCAGCCAATAACCTCAACTCCGCATAAAGTTCTTTTGCTTCCACCATCTGATTCCGTTCAACATGCAGCATCACCAAATCGCCTAAACAAAACTTCACTAAAGATTTATCATTCATCTCTTTCCCTGATTCCAAAGCCATACGTAAGAATCGTTCACTTTCATCGGATTGATTCATATTCCGATAAATACTGCTCTGATTATACCATATATAGTTCCGATGGCGAATCTTGCCTGCCCGTTCGTAATACTCTGAAGATTTCTGATAAGCTTCCAAACTCTTAGGAAAATCATAATATAAACGATAGATACGCCCCAACTCCGCATAAAGCAAACCCGCCAAGTAGTCATCGCCCACCTCATCGACCAGTTGCTCCGCCTCCATGTAGCAAGTCATGGCATTCAGATAGTCTTCGGCATTTGCCAAGACTCTACCTTTATAATAATAGGCCAGGAACTGATGGCGTTCATCGTCTGTATCACGATAGTAATCTACCG
>JAZRCJ010000066.1:0-34616 GCA_045659705.1 Faecalimonas sp. | reverse complement strand
CCACCACATCGTCTTTCTGATAAGGAGAATCTGTACGAAGAAGCGGATACACTTTCATCGTAGCGCAGAGGCGCTCACTCTTATCGATGTAAAGCGACACAAGACACTTGTCTCCCTTTTTCACCTTTTTGGTCTGTTGTTTAAACGGCAAAAATAATTCTTTCTCCAAGCCCCAGTCAAGAAATGCACCATATTTGCCCACGTCTGCCACCTCTAAAACTGCCAGTTGATTAAGCTCAATCTTCGGCCTGTTTGTTGTGGCAATCAGGCGGTCTTCAGAATCTTTATAGAGAAATACCTCCACCGGATCACCCAATTCAATCCCATCTGGCACTTGTTTTTTCGGAAGCAGCACTTTTTCCTCATCGCTTCCAAGATAGATCCCAAACTCCACCTTTTTTACTGTTGTAAGCATTTGTGTTTTTCCTAATTTCATCTCTTATCTTCTCCTATTACTTCTACTACCGCATAAGGAATTCCTGCCTCATCACAAAGTTCCACTACTCTGCGGTCATCTTCTTCTGTCACCTTCGGCACCACCACATCTCCGTAAAGTGCCGACTTTTTATATTCTACGCGTACCTGTTTTACAGATACCGTTTCCGGAATATATTCCAGGGCCATCCCTATGTATTTTCCATTGTTCACATGGTTATTCGTATCTAAATGATAGCGATAAATGCGAAATGCTTCTTTCTCACATCCACCTTCTGGCACCTTGATTTTTCGCGGTGTATGTTCCATAGGAAACTCTGGCTCTACTCCGTAAATATCGATTTCCTCTTGTGAAATCTTCGCTGGACGACCGGCGTCTATATCAAGGTACGTCCATATGGAATTGGCGTACACCAAGGTCTCTCCATCCTTTGATTCTAACACATAATTACGTGTGCCAAAAAAGGTTTTAAAACTGGTTGGCCAAGTCTTTGTAACCACTTCTTCATGCAGCGCCGGAATTCGATTGATGCAAATCTGCCAAGCCACCAGTATCCAAGCCCGCCGTTGCTTCTTCATATATCCCACACCTACGCCCAAATGTTCAGACTGAGCCGTACTACAATCTTGAAAATAATTAATGATATTTGCTAATGTAAGTTTTCCGTCCGCTCCGCAATCACTGTAACGGACACTTCTTTCGATTGTATACATAATTTCCTCATTTCTAAGAAAAGAAAAACCATCGTATGCGAAACTTTGGCGTATTGGTAATCATATCATAGGTGTCTTCTTCCAACACCTGCTCCAGTTCCTGTTTGCTCTCTTGCGGCACCACAGCTCGCATGGCATCCACAAAGCACAGATTTGGATATAACACACACCACCAATTCTGCCCCTCGGCCTGTCCGATTTTCACACGGAGTGCCTCGTATCTCCCAGCCGGAAATGTAATGTCCCCGTACACTTTTTCCGGAAAATCACAAGTGGTGACTTCTGCCCTCACTGAATATGTGTAGCCTTGCTCTGCAATGATTTCCAGCGCGACTTGCTCAATCTTTGCAAGATTCTCTCTTGCCCACTGTTTTGTGTGCTCCACATCGCCCTTTTCTCCCAGCGAAGTTTTCATATACGAGATGACTGCTTCTTTTACCTTCATTTTCAGAGCCTGGTCTTCACCGCTGTCGCTATTTGCCAGCACATGGAATCGAAATACTTCCTTTGAAAGTTCTTCTACCATAGCCTCTTTTTTTGCACTCACCCTCGCTGTCACAAGTAATGAAATAAGCATTGCTACGCCTACACATAGGATTGTTTTTCTATATTGTTTCTGTTTCATAATTATGTACCTCCTGTCTATATCAGGAGTTTGTACACATTTTTTCCATTTTATACCATTATTTTTTATTGATGCCCACGAATGGTATCTGCCACTGCTATCATCTGATTATCGATATGCATACAAACGGCCTCTGCAGCCTTTTGTTTGTTGCGCTTTTCAATCATCTCAATAATCAAGTCGTGCTCGGACAAAAGTACCGGATGTGCTTCTTTCCGTTTCAAATATTCCACGCGATAGCGATACATCTGCTCGCGCAAATTATATAGAAGATGTACCAAGCGGTCATTGCCCGTGGCATTATAGATAATGTCGTGGAATTTCACATCTGCCTCTGCGATGGCTGTCACATCTTCATATTGTAGCGTTGTCTTAAATCCTCGCGCCGCCCAGCGAAGTTTTTCAATCTCTTCCTGACTGATTCTGTCACAGGCAAGTTCCACTGCCAGTTCCTCTAACGCTTTTCTGACTTCCAAAACATCTCGTAAGTTTTTCTCTGTAATCTGTGCCACCTCTGCACCTTTTCTTGGCACCATAACAACAAGGCCTTCCAGCTCCAGTTTACGAATAGCTTCGCGAATCGGAGTTCGGCTTACCCCCAATTTATTGGCAAGTCCGATTTCCATCAGTCGTTCTCCCGGCTTTAGTTCCCCGCGCAAGATGGCTTGTCTTAGCGTGTTAAAAACAACATCTCGCAGAGGAAGATATTCATTCATATTGACTTCAAAGTCCATTCCCATGTCCTATTTCCTCCTCGTATTATGCACATTGGCAACATACACCTGCTTGGCAAGCTTGCTTTCATATATCTTTTTTCGTGCCTCTCTTGCCTGTGTCTTCGATGTAAAGATACCAAAGACGGTCGGTCCGCTTCCGCTCATCATTGCATTTAAGGCGCCCGCCTCTTTCATCATATCCTTAATGCTTTCAATAATCGGATATTCTTCTATGGTAACGCGCTCCAACACATTGCCCATAGTCGCCGCAATCTTTTCTATATTCTGCTCATTTAATCCTTCTATGATACCATCTATATCCGGATGGTTTTCGATTTCTCTAGAATCAATCTTTTCATATACCATCTTTGTAGATACACTGATACCTGGTTTTGCAATGAGGACATAGCATTTTGGTAGCGGTTCAAGTGGCGTTAATATTTCACCAATTCCTTCCGCCATAACCGTACCACGCATAATACAATACGGTACATCTGCCCCTAATTTTACACCTCTGTCCATCAATTCCTGCTGGGAAAGCCCCAAATCATACATGGTATTCATCCCCACAAGTACGGCTGCTGCGTTGGAACTTCCTCCTGCAAGACCTGCCGACACAGGAATATGCTTTTCTAAGTGGATGCGAATACCACCCGGCAATGAGAATTCCTTCATCAGCATTTCTGCCGCTTGATAGGCGATATTATGTTTATCCGCCGGAAGATAAAAGAGATTAGTGCTGAGAAAAATCCCTTCTTCTTCCGTCTTTTCTAAGGTTACATTGTCATATAGATAAATGGTCTGCATAATCATACGCACATCGTGATAACCATTGTCTCTTCTGCCCAGCACATCAAGACCTAAGTTGATTTTTGCAAGCGCTTTCAGCTGTAATGTATCCTTCATCCTTATTTCCTCCATTTGTATCTTGTATACATTATACGTAACACTTACAGTATACTCATATTTTCTTTGAAAATCAATATACGTTCCCCTATTTTTACTTCCTCATTTTTCAGGTCATTCACCTCACGAATTCCTTCCACTGTTGTATTATATCGTTTTGCCAACGACCACAGATCGTCCCCTTCTTTTACCACATATCCCACAATTCCCGGTCTTTTTTTCATTTCTTCCATGGAAAAGCTTTGCGTTTCTATCTCCGTAACCATAGGAATTTCCACTCTGTTTTTCAAAAAACAGTGGAATGCAAGCACTGCCTTCACTTCCACGCCATCTCCGCCGAGAAGTGAGATGCTAAGCTGCTCTAAGGCACTTGTGATATTATATGTTGTATGGTTTCCCATTTCATTACACGCTATGACGTGCGAAAACGGAATCATACCCTGCCAAACATCAAACGGCAATGTATCGTCCGCTTTTACATAAAGAAAACTGACATGCAAAACTCCCTCTATGAGAATTCCTTCCTCCGTCATCTCCATATGGGAAGCCTCCACCACGGCATTGCTGTGACAAATCTGCAAAATATCTTCTTTTAACTCTGGAAGCGAAAGGCTTTCTGCCACTTTACATTTAGAATGATTTTGAAGAAGTGGTTCTTCGTATGTGAATCTTTGCTCTTTCGGTCTGCACTGCATCTCTAACGAATACACATCCCTTAAGAGATCCATGTTTTCTTCTTCATAAACGGCAAGGCGAAGTTCTTGCGTTCCTTCCAATCCGATGACACGCATTTCCCCATCTTCATCGGGTCTTACGTCTACGGTCACATCGCCAAAATTAGCAGTTACATGATGATACATGGAAGGCTCCACACCCGGACACTCCACGCGACCTTGATATAAAACATTCTGCGTAATCCAATCCAATTTTCCCTCCGGCGATTCGTAAAAGCAAAACGCCATCAATTCGCCATCGATTAGAAGTTCTCCCTCGCTCAATCGCGTGTCCATCCTGCGGGATGTAACATCACTCCACAACATCGTCGCAATCGTTTCTTTTGTTCCCGGCAAAGTAATCTCTTCCTTAATGCGATACGTATCTTTTTTGGACGTGTGCAATTTTAACAAATGCACCTCTTGTTTCTTTTTATACATAGAAATATCGCTATCCACATCTACCGTCACTTCATCATAGATGATTTTTTCTCCACCAATCTCTAAATCTACCATCGCTTTTATATTTAATTTTCTCGAATGAATCATCGACACATCAAAATCCACCTTGCATTCTCTTACCGTGTAACTTTCTTCCTTTTCTTCTGTATATATCAACTCCTCAAAAGGAATCTTCCCTTCCAACGTACAACGTCCCGGTTCAAACCCCTCCGTCTCATAAAGGACACGAAAATATAATTTTCCTACAACCTTTACATGATTTTCCATAGAGCGCATATCATCAATTCGCACTTTCCCGTCACTCATCACAATGCGCCTTACATCTTCTTTCGCATCCGGCACATTAAAATCTTCATCCACCACAAACTGTGTAACAATACCTTTCCCAACTTCATTCTTTCGTATTTGCCTTTTCATTAACTCCATTTTTCTTCCTCCTACTTAAATACCACGTTTTTCTCAATAAACTCCATTTTAATTACCACATAGGGACAAACTTTCGTCTCTACTACTTCTTCCTCTTTTGAAGGTCCCAGCAGATTGGTATGTATATAAATCGCATTGGCCGTCTCGTAACATTCATCCACCTGAGCGCTGTATCCACTGGTTGGTTTTTCGCCATAGCCTTCGGCAATGTATAAAACCCCATCGTCAGCATACGTTAATTTAAAAGGTGCTTCTTCTTTTTGTTTTATCATCGTTTTCAATTCTTCCGGCACATGTTCCTCCTCAACAACTGTAAAATCCACATCCCGAATCTTCTGCGTATTCATCTGTTTTGTCGAGCAGCCTGTCACAATTGCAAGTAGAGAAAACAAAAGCAACAACAAAATATATTTCTTCATTGCCATCTCCTTTTGCCTTTTCCTTACTATACATATACAAATCTGATTTTAAAAATGACTATTTCTTGCCATTATCTGCAGAGTTTTGTATAATATAAGTAACTATGACTAGTTGAGAAAAGAGGATTTTATTATGACTGAAACATCGGCTCGTTTATCGGGCGTATTGCTCCATCCAACTTCTCTTCCATCACGGTATGGCATCGGAGATTTGGGACAAGAAGCATACGATTTTATAGATTTTTTGGAAACATCCGGCCAGCACATCTGGCAGATTCTTCCGCTATCTCCTACCGGATTTGGCGACTCCCCTTATCAGAGTTTTTCTGCATTTGCGGGACAACCTCTTTTAATTAGTCCTGACCATTTGATAAAGCTAGGACTTTTAAAAGAAAGTGATGTATGTGATGCAAAGGTGGAAAATGACGGGCAGGTAGATTACGGCGAAGTCATTCCTAGAAAAACAGCTTTATTTCACAAAGCATATGATACCTTTCTACAAGAAGCAGATGTTTTTTTAACGGAAAGTTACAACGCCTTTTGCGAGGTCAATAAAGACTGGCTTTTTGATTACTCGCTTTTTATGGCTTTGAAGGATGTACACGGCGGACAAGCATGGCTATATTGGGATGATACTTATCGCAAACCAAAAGCCGCTTTCAAGAAGAAATTATCCAAACAGTTGGCAAAGGAGATGGGCTACTACTCCTTCCTTCAATTTTTGTTTTTTGAAGAGTGGTTCGCACTCAAGAAATATGCGAATGAAAAAGAGATTCAGATTATCGGTGACCTGCCGATTTTCGTATCTATGGATAGTGCGGATGTGTGGGCAAACCAACACCTCTTCCAATTAGATTCCAAGGGGTATCCGACAGCCGTTGCCGGTGTGCCACCTGATTATTTCTGTGAAACAGGACAGCTTTGGGGCAACCCTCTGTATGATTGGACTGCACACAAAAAAGAAAAATATGCCTGGTGGATTCGCCGAATTAAAAACCAGCTTTCTTTAACCGACTATTTGCGTATCGACCATTTCCGTGGTTTCGAAGCTTATTGGTCCGTTCCTGTGGACGAAGAAACTGCCATAAACGGCAAATGGATCAAAGGGCCGGGAGATGATTTGTTTTTGGCTATGCAAAAAGCATTGGGTAAAGACCTTCCGATTATCGCCGAAGACTTGGGCGTGATTACGCCGGAGGTAGAAGCCCTTCGCGACCGTTTTCTTTTCCCGGGCATGAAAGTATTGCAATTTGCATTCGATAGCGAGGAAGAAAGTACATTCCTTCCTCACCGGCTGACAACGACGAACTGCATCTGCTACACAGGAACTCACGATAATGATACGGCAAAAGGTTGGTACGAGACGGCACCGGAGATTTATCGAGATAAGGTGCGCCGCTATATGAACACGGACGGTAATAGCATCCACTGGGATTTTATCCGAACCTGTTTAGGTACCATTGCCACTTATGCCATCTTCCCACTACAAGATGTGTTGGGAGTTGGCAAAGAAGGACGTATGAATTGCCCAGGTGTGGCAGCAGGTAACTGGAGTTGGCGTTATACAGAAGGCGCCTTATCCGAAGACCTTGCAAAAGAGCTATGCAAGATCACGAAATTATATGGGCGTTAAAAAGGAGATGACTTACGTATGATTCGTTTTATTTTCGCAGCTACTTTTCTAGTACTTTTTCTAATTCTATCTATTCCGATGTTTTTTGTGGAATGGGTAATCGGAAAATTTAATAAACGAGCAAAGGATATCAGTTCTCTTTATATTGTACGATGGGGGTTTCGCTGTATCCTTAAGATTTCCGGAGCTAAAGTCACCGTAATCGGTGAAGAAAACATACCGGACGAACCTGTTTTATATGTGGGTAACCACAGAAGTTTTTTTGATATTATATTAATCTATTCCCGCTGCAAACGCCTCACCGGCTTTGTAGCAAAGAAGTCCACGAACAAGGTGCCATGTCTTCGCATTTGGATGCGATATCTGTACTGCTTGTTCTTGGACCGCGATAATATCAAGGAAGGCCTTAAGACCATTCTTCAGGCGATTGAATATGTAAAGCAGGGAATTTCCATCTGTATCTTCCCGGAAGGGACAAGGAATAAAGGGGAAGAACTCAGTATGCTCCCATTTAAAGACGGAGCCTTTAAGATTTCCACAAAGACCGGATGTCCGATTGTTCCTGTATCCATGAACAACATGGCAGATATTTTTGAAAATCATTTTCCGCGTCTTAAAAATGTGAACGTGGTTATCGAATACGGAAAACCAATTTATCCAAAGGAACTAGATAAAGAAACTTTGAAACACATTGGCCCTTATTGCCAGAATATCATTCAAGAGACGATTCAGAAAAACGCCTCACTTATATAAAGGAGTGTGAACGCTATGAACAAGAGAAACTTAACACTACTAACAGACTTATACGAATTGACCATGATGCAGGGATATTTTGAACGACAGGAAAATGAGACGGTTGTCTTTGACGTATTTTTCCGCGCAAATCCTTGTGGTTCCGGTTATTCCATTGCTGCCGGTTTGGATCAAGTCATTGACTATATCAAGAATTTGAATTTTTCCTATGATGACGTGGTGTATTTAAGAAGTCTTAATATTTTCAGTGAAGAATTTTTACACTATTTAAGTGGTTTTCATTTTAGTGGTGACATCTACGCCATTCCGGAAGGTACCGTGGTATTTCCAAAAGAACCGCTCTTAAAAGTGGTGGCTCCGATTATGGAAGCACAGCTTGTGGAGACGGCAATTTTAAATATTATTAATCATCAGTCCCTCATCGCCACCAAGGCATCCCGCGTTGTATATGCAGCTCAGGGAGACGGGGTGATGGAATTTGGTCTTCGTCGTGCCCAGGGCCCGGACGCAGGGCTTTATGGTGCCAGAGCTGCCATGATTGGTGGCTGTGTAGGAACATCCAACGTACTTGCCGGCGAACTGTTTGACGTGCCGGTTATGGGAACCCACGCTCACAGCTGGATTATGAGTTTCTCAGACGAATACACAGCATTTAAGACTTATGCAAACCTCTATCCGAATGCTTGCACATTGCTTGTAGACACCTACGACACTTTAAAGTCCGGTGTACCAAATGCCATTCGCGTATTTGCGGAAATGAGAGATGCTGGCATTAAACCGAAAAAATATGGCATTCGCCTAGACAGCGGGGACCTTGCATATTTATCTAAGAAGGCTCGTAAAATGTTAGATGCAGCCGGCTTTGAAGATGCCGTTATCTCTGCTTCTAACGATTTGGATGAACACTTGATTCACGACTTAAAGATGCAGGGCGCTACCATTACTTCCTGGGGTGTTGGAACGAATCTAATCACTTCTAAGGATTGTCCTTCTTTCGGAGGCGTGTACAAATTAGCAGCCATCCAAAGACCGGACGGAACCTTCCGCTCTAAGATTAAAGTATCGGAAAACACAGAAAAGATCACCAACCCAGGTAACAAAACGATTTATCGTATCTATGATAAAGAAACCGGTAAGATGCGTGCGGACTTGATCTGCTTCGCGGATGAAACTTACGATGAAAGTAAGGATTTATTGCTCTTTGACCCGATTGCAACCTGGAAAAAGACAAAACTCGAAGGTGGTTCTTATACCATGAGAGAATTATTGCAACCGATATTCAGAAACGGAGAATGTATCTATACCTCTCCTACTGTTATGGAGATTGCTTCTTACTGTAAACAGGAAAAAGAGACACTGTGGGACGAAACCATGCGTCTTGCAAATCCGCACCGTGTATATGTGGATTTGTCACAAAAACTATTCGATGAAAAACAAGCACTTTTAAATAAAGTAAGCGTAGAGTAATAAAGGAGTTTTAATTATGAAAATTGTTGTATTGGCAGGCGGACTTAGTACCGAACGAGATGTATCTCTCTCTTCCGGTGCTGGTATCTGTCGCACTTTAAGAGAAAACGGACACGATGCATTTTTATTGGATGTGTATCTTGGTTTTCCGTACGATAGCGATAAACTAGAAGACGTGTTTACCCTCCCGGGTGCAGGTCTTGAAATTGCAGAAGGCATCAAGACAACAGAACCTGATCTGGTTGCTGTAAAAGCATCAAGAGTCGATCAGTCTGATTGTTTCCTTGGTCCAAACGTAGCTGAAATCTGCCGTCTTGCAGACATTGTCTTTATGGCACTTCACGGGGACGTGGGAGAAAACGGAAAACTCCAGGCTACCTTTGATATCCTTGGAATTAAATATACCGGACCAAATTATCTAGGTAGTGCCCTTGCTATGGATAAGGGGATTGCAAAACAGATTTTCAAAGATGCAGGGGTTCCTACTCCAATCGGTATTGCTCTTAAGAAAGCGAATAAGAACATGCCGCTTTCAGAACTTGGTTTATCCCTTCCTGTAGTCATAAAACCTTGCTCTGGTGGCTCTAGCATCGGCGTCTATATTGTAGACACTGAGGAAGATTATAAAGATGCATTGGAAAAATCTTTCTGCTACGAAGACGAAGTGGTTATCGAACAATATGTGAAAGGCCGTGAATTTGCAGTCGGTATCATCGACGGCAAGGCACTTCCTGTGATTGAGATCATTCCAAAAACCGGATTCTTTGATTATGCAAACAAATATCAAAGTGGTTGCACTCAGGAGATTTGCCCTGCACCAATTCCGGATGATATTGCAGAAAAGATGCAACGTGCCACCGAATTGGCATTTAAAGCATTGAAATTAGACGTTTATTCCAGAGCAGACTTCTTATTAGACGAAAACGGAGATATCTATTGCCTAGAAGTGAACACGCTTCCTGGAATGACCGCGACTAGTCTTCTCCCACAGGAAGCACAGGCTGCTGGCATTTCCTATATTGAATTATGCGAATTAATTATGAAAAAATCATTGGAACGCTATACAGCGTAATCGGAGGATTATTATGAAACACATGTCCTTACAAGAAATTGCCGCCGCTTGCGGTGGCACCTACCACGGCGACGAGGCACTTTTATCTAAAGAAGTATCCGGCGTAGCCATCGATAGCCGAAAAATAGAGACTGATTATCTATTCATCCCTATCAAAGGGGCAAGAGTAGACGGCCATGACTTTATACCACAGGTAATGGAACAGGGGGCACTTTGTACCCTCTCTGAGCACCCACTCGCGGATGTTTCTTATCCACATATTGTAGTAGACTCTTGTGAGCAGGCTCTCAAAGACATTGCTGAACACTATCGCACTTCTCTTGGAATTAAAGTGGTAGGTATTACGGGCAGTGTGGGGAAGACAAGTACGAAAGAAATGATTGCCTCCGTACTTTCCCAGAAATACAACGTGTTAAAAACAGCCGGGAATTTCAATAATGAGATTGGACTTCCACTTACCATATTTAACATAAAAGAAGATCACGAAATTGCAATTCTGGAAATGGGAATTAGTGATTTTGGTGAGATGCATCGTTTGGCAAAAATTGCACGTCCTGACATCTGCGTGATTACAAATATCGGTCTATGTCATTTGGAAAACTTAGGAGACAGAGATGGAATTTTAAGAGCCAAATCAGAAATCTTCGACTTTATAAAAGGAGATGCCGTTATCGTCTTAAACGGTGATGACGATAAATTAAGTACCGTCAAAGACGTGAAAGGAATTACCCCTGCTTTCTTTGGATTATCCAAGGAGCTTGACGCTTATGCCAGCGATATTACCCCACGCTCTCTTCAGGGTATTGCCTGTACATTACACTTAGAAGAAGACATTGATGTGCTCATTCCGATTCCGGGCGAACACATGGTATATAACGCGCTTGCCGGTGCCTTAATCGGAAAGAAACTAGGGCTTACAGGCGAAGAAATCAAAGCAGGAATCGAAGCTCTCGTTCCAGTATCGGGAAGAAACAACTTGATTGCTACGGATTCCCTACTGATTATAGACGACTGCTACAATGCAAATCCAATCTCCACTTGTGCATCTTTGGATGTACTTGCCTCTGCCACAACACGAAAAGTGGCAATCCTCGGGGATATGTTTGAACTTGGTGAAAAAGAAAAAGAACTACATAGAGAAGTCGGCGCACACGCAGCCGAAAAAGAAATTGATGTATTAGTTGCCATCGGTGCATTATCTAAAAACACTGCTGATGGCGCAAAAAATATGGACCCAAATATGCTTGTGCTTCACTATGACACAAAAGCTGATTTCTTAAAAGAAGCCAAAGGCATATTAAAAACAAATGATACTGTTCTTGTAAAAGCTTCTCACGGAATGGAATTTCCGGAAATTGTAGAAGCGCTAAAGGGAGGCGAATTTTAATGAAAAAGCGACTGATTTCCTTTTTACTTGCAACTACGTTAATGGTTTCCGGCATACTGCTTCCAACCAATCAAACTACGTTGGAAACAGCAGCTAAAAAACCTGCCGAATTCATCACTTCCACCATGAATTTCGAGCTCAAATTCATTGATTGTGATTCAATCCCTACTCCGTTTGCGTTCAAACGACAGGAGGGGGTCACCTATTTTTCCAACGGAACAGATGCTGCGAACTTTCTGAACGATTGTAGTACAGATTACGCTTTCTTGCAACTTGCAAGCCGAACAAACGGCAACGATTTACAAGCCTTGTACAAGAAGATCAAATTCGCTCTTGCAAATGCATATCTCACAGCAAAAGACATCGAAAAACAAGATATCGGCGGCTATGACTTATATGTTTTAGACACCATTTCTTATGTAGGACTGACCATTTCGGAACACGAATTGATGGAAGTGTATCAACGAGTACTTTCTGATCACCCACTCTTTTTCTTTTCTTCCGGTATGATTTATTATAGTTCATCCAACATCTTTATTATTATGGAAGACGATTTTATTTCTGGTAGTGTCAGACAATCTTATGTTAATAAAATCACCGCAGAAATTCAATCTTTCGATACTACCGTATCAGGTGCTGTCGGAAACTACGAGCTTGCCAAGAAAGTGCACGATCGCATACTAGAAGAAGCGGAGTATGCTTATGAAGGAAATGGACATACCCCTTTAAGCACTCCTTTTACACACAATATCACCGGATATGTAAAAAACGGAAAAGTTGTATGTGATGGATATTCTAAAACCTTTTCTGCTATTTTAAATTACTTTGATATTAGCTCCATCGTAATAACTGGCTGGGGCGATGTAGCGAACGGCGAAACAACTTCTCCTACCTACTCTCACGCTTGGAATCTACTTCAATTAGATGACGGCCACTACTATTATGTGGATGCCACCTGGGACGATAACCCAGGATATCACACTGCGTATTTCGCAAAAGGTACAGATATTTTTTATCAAGACCATAGCGTAACCAAGAACGACGACGACTCTTTGTTTACGCTCCTTTTAGAACTTCCGACTATTCCTAGAACGGATTATCACTCTAGCGAAAGCAACTTTTACAAATCAGATGACCCTACTTTTGCTTCCAAAGAAGGGGTTACTTATACTTGGGATACGGACACGAAAACGTTAGCTTTTCATGGATTAGGGAGCATCGAAGGAAATGAAGAATTCACCAAAAATTCTTGGTATGCATATGCCAAGAAGGCAGAACATCTTGTAATTGATGAGGGCATAACCTACATCTCCTACTTTGCCTTTATCCACTTTACCAAACTGAAGACCATCCATTTGCCAGAAGGTCTTACCGGTATAGGGCAGCAGGCCTTCTATGACTGTTCTTCTTTAAAAGAAGTTATTTTTCCAGATGAAATAAACTTTTTTGGTTCGGAAATTTTTGCAGACTGTGACAATTTGACAAGAGTAAAAATTGGAACTTTAAAAGATTCCTCATATGCATATGCTAATGTGAATATATTCCATGGCTGTGACAAATTGAAAGAAATCACTGTTGCTGATGACAACTGTTTATTTTATGCAATAGATAATGTTTTATTCACAACCGATGGAGGGTTGTTCTCTTATCCGGCAGGATTAAAAACCACTACCTACACAATACCGAACGGGATTACCGCTGTCCACGATTGGGCATTTTATGATTGTGATAACTTGATTTCTATTAATATTCCGGAAACAGTAACGTATGTAGGCAGTATCAATGGTTGCGACAAACTAACATCCATTACTTTCCCTTCTTCAGTAGAAGAATTTTCAAAAGGCCTAGACACCATTGGCTGGTGTGACAACTTGAAAAGAATTACAAATCTTTCTTCTACTCCTTTAAAACTCGTCCAATATCCGATATTAACCAATACCGTATATTGGAAACATACAGAAACAAACAAGTTTGTTTCCGAAATCGCAAATGGTACCGTGAATGCCGTCTATTACGGAGAAAAGGCTGTTTACAATCAGCGCTTTACCATTGATGGTATCGAATATAAAGTATGTAGTCAGCCAAAAGACCTGACACTCGATGAACTGTCAGCTAATGTACCTTTGGCCAATGTGGAAGCTACACCTACAAGTGCAACGACCACCATTCCTTCATATATTATTCATAATGGTTGGCGCTATAACGTAGTAAAAATAAACATTGGTGCTCCACCTGCACCTTCATCATTGTATGCACAATTATACGGGTATAACGACGTACTATTATCTTGGGATACAGAAGGCATTGGAGCAAAATATAAGGTATATTATAAAAAATCGAATGCCTCAAAATACACCTCGCTAGGTACAACTGCGAAATCATCATTAAAGAAAGAGAATCTTGCAGAAAACACGAATTACACCTTTAAAGTGATCGCATATCGCGTTATAAACGGAAAAACTTATGAAGCACCTGCAAAAACAGTCAAGATATGGACCATCAAAAAATTCGGTTCTTCCAAAAAACTGACAGCGAAGCTTTTTGGATATAATGACGTGAAACTTTCTTGGTCTAAAGCGAGCGGTGTATCTGGATATAAAATTTATTACAAAAAGGCAAGTTCAAAATCTTACATCCATTTAGGTGCTACATCCAATCTAGCAGTGAAGATTGCAAATTTGAAATCGGGCACTAAATATACTTTTAAAATTGTGCCTTTTGCTTCTTTAAACGGTTCTTCCTGTGATGCTTCCGCAAAAACAGTTTCTATCTATACTTTGAAGAAGCTTAGCACTCCTACAATCAGCAAAGCTTCTTCCTCTAAAGTAAAAGTGAAATGGAAGAACATTGGTGGTGAAAGTGGATATCAGATCTCTCGTTCCACTAAAAAGAAAGGAACAAGTATCGTTACCACTTATAAGACTACATCCGGAACTTCTAAAACACTAAAAACTACAAAAGGAAAGACATACTATTATAAAGTACGTGCTTACAAGACCGTAGATGGAAAACCAATCTACGGACCATGGTCATCTGTAAAAGCCTACAAGTTGAAATAACACGATATATGATATAACAAAATGACACCACCTTTTTATATAAAGGTGGTGTCATTTTATTGATATAGTTGCAAGTGTGTTCTCTCTTATTTCTGTTCCAAAATCTTCTTTACATATTCCCATACTCTCGCAATAGAGGATATACTAATCTTCTCATTCGGTGTATGCACATCAAACATATCTGGGCCAATAGAGATACATTCTAATCCTTCAATTTTTCCTGATAAAATACCGCACTCTAAACCTGCATGAATAATATCTACTTTTGGTGCTTTTCCATACATATCCTCATAGATACGAATACAATTTTCTCTAAAAGCAGACTCTCTCTGGTATGCCCAAGACGGATAGTCGCCATGTAGCTCTGTCGTTCCGCCTAGCATCTTGGTAAGCTGTTTTATCTTATCCGCCATCATTTCCTTTGCTGATACAAGCGAACTTCTAAGAGAATAATCTAATACGAGTTCTGTTTCATTTAATTCCATCACGCCCATATTAAGAGAGGTTTCCACCAATCCTTCAATATCTGCGCTCATAGTCTGTACCCCATTCGGCATCAATGCAAGTGCTGTAAGCGCTCTTTCTGTCGACTCTTCATCCAGCACTTCTTCTGCCTTTTCGCCCTGCACTTCAAGGATGAGTTTGATTCCCGGGTCTGTAACGGCATATTCTGTATCCATATACCCTTGGAAAGTAGCAACCATTTCCTTTACTGCACTCTCTGCTTCCGCTGCAACCACGAATGTAGCAACTGCATCTTTTGCAATGGCATTATCCTTCACTCCGCCTGCCATAGATACAAGTGCATATTGGCAAGTTTCCTTTAAACGCAAGAAAAATCTCCCAAGCAAAATGTTTGCATTGGCTCTTCCTTCCTGAATCTCGATGCCAGAATGTCCGCCGAGAAGTCCACGGATTTTGAGCTCACAGAGAAGCCCTTCCTTTGTCTGACGTGTTACTGGTATACGACTGACAGTTCGCACACCACCTGCACAACCAGCAGTGATGACACCTTCTTCCTCTGAATCGATGTTAATCAATCTGTGGCTCTTGCACATAGACAAGTCAATTCCTGTGGCGCCCTCAAGTCCTACTTCCTCGCTTACCGTAAATACCACTTCCAGTCTTGGATGCGGGATGTCTTTACTGTCAAGCAATGCCAAACCAAAGGCAATGGCAATTCCATCGTCCGCACCAAGGGTAGTTCTATCTGCAGTGATATAGTCTCCCTCTACCAATAAGCGGATACTTTCTTTTTCCATATCAATGTCATAATCTGGCTCTTTATCACCGACCATATCCAAATGTCCCTGGATGATAATCGGCTCTGCACTCTCGTATCCTTTCGTTGCCTCTTTAATAATCACAACATTTGCCATATCGTCCTGGTAATATTCCAAATTTCTTTCCTTCGCAAACGCGACACAATAGTCACTTAACTGCTTTTCATGATAAGAAATATGCGGTATCTTGCTAATTTCCTCAAAATAATGAAATACCGATACCGGCTCAAATCCTTCTAATACGCTCATCTTACATCTCCTTTTATCAATATGCGAAGTGCCTCGACACCTACTTTAATCGCCGCCTCCGTGTCATGCACGATCGGATTATCAAGTCCAGCTGCCATACGTTCCTGATTTCCCACAACCAGAAAATCCGAACCACAACGCACTCCCAAATGACTTGCAACCACAAAGAGTGCGGCTGATTCCATCTCGGAAGCCTTACAGCCAAGTCTCTTCCAAGCCTCCCATTTATTTAAGAGTTCATAACTTACTGGCAATACTTCCGGTTCGTGCTGTCCGTAAAAAGCATCCTTACACTGAACCACTCCTGCATGGTGCGTATAGCCTAAGCTTTTAGCCGCCGCAACCAATGCATTTGTCACGGAAAGATCCGCCACTGCCGGAAATTCTATCGGCGCATACTCCTTGCTGGTTCCTTCCATACGAATGGCACCTGTAGCAATCACAATGTCGCCGCCCTTTACATCCAAATCTATTCCACCACAAGTTCCAACTCTGACAAATGTATCCGCGCCGCATCGCACCAATTCTTCCATTGCAATAGATGCAGACGGTCCTCCAATTCCGGTAGAGGTTACACTAACCTTCTCTCCATCCAAATATCCTGTGTACGTCACATATTCTCTGCTATCTGCAACTAATTTCGCATCTTCAAAATGAGCTGCTATCTTAGCACATCGTTTTGGATCCCCAGGTAAAATCACATATTTCCCTACGTCTCCCGGTCTGATTTGCAAATGATATTGAAGTCCTACTTCACCTGAATAGTTCTGCATATAGTTTACCCCTTTTCAAAAAAAGATTGCCGCACCGGCGACAATCTTATTAAAATCACTTTTAGTAATTTTCAGCATGAATTTCAAAGAATGCCTTTGGATGTACACATGTCGGACAAACTTCCGGAGCTTTCATGCCCACAACAAGATGGCCACAGTTGCGGCATTCCCAAACTTTCACTTCGCTCTTAGCAAATACTTCTGCCATTTCAATATTTTTAAGAAGTGCACGATAACGTTCCTCATGATGTTTTTCAATCGCTGCTACCAAACGGAATTTTTGAGCAAGTTCCGGAAAACCTTCTTCCTCTGCTGTCTTAGCAAATCCTGCATACATATCTGTCCACTCATAATTTTCACCAGCTGCAGCTTCTTCTAAGTTTTTCACTGTATCTCCGATTCCGTTTAATTCTTTGAACCACATTTTTGCATGCTCTTTTTCATTGTCAGCTGTCTATGCAAAAAGAGCAGAAATCTGTTCATAGCCTTCTTTTTTAGCCCCAGATGCAAAATATGTATATTTATTACGAGCCTGCGATTCTCCTGCAAACGCAGCCTCCAAATTCTTTTCTGTCTGTGTTCCTGCATACTTGTTCATTGTCATATCCTCCTTTAATCAAGAAAATAATATGTAAAACGCAATCTCGCGCTTTATCCTAGGTAAAAGTCCGTGATAAGCATCACGCAAAAGCCCACCAGCAAGGCATAAGTCCCACCACGCTCATTTCCATGGGCATGAGTTTCCGGAATCATCTCATCACTAATCACATACAACATGGTTCCACCTGCAAACGCTAATGCAAACGGTAAGATAGCTGTGGAAATACTGACTGCAAAATATCCAATCAAGGTTCCAACCACTTCCACCAATCCGGTTGTTAATGCGTAAGCAAATGTTCTTCTGCTACTTAATCCAGCTGCCAACATAGGGCCAATGATAACCATACCTTCCGGCACATTCTGCAATGCAATCCCACCTGCTATGGTGAGCGCTTCCGCCATATTTCCGGAACCAAAGCCAACACCTGCTGCAATTCCTTCGGGAAAATTGTGAATAGCGATTGCCATAACAAACAATAGCACTTTGTGTATCTGCGTTTTTTGTCCCGGGTGCGCTTCCTGTTCTTTTCCTGCCAGCTGATGAAGATGTGGTACAAAACGATCAATCAAATTCAAACAAAGTGCACCACAAAAGATTCCTATAATCGTTATAACAATCCCGTATTTTCCGCCGTATTCCATAGACGGTAAAATTAATCCGATTACCGCAGCTGCAAGCATAACACCTGCCGCAAAAGAAAGAACAATATCACTAAATTTATGCGACATACCACGGAAAACAAATCCGATAATAGCACCCATAACGGTCGCTCCGCCTACGCCTATAGCTGTAAGTAATACTATCTGCATCTATCCAACCTCTATATTATATTATTTTCGACTATCTTCAAAACGGGCAAGTACATACAAAAAATCTGCCATACGATTCATATATTGAAGTACTGCGTCTGGAAAATCAATCTGTCTGACACACTCCGCCATACAACGCTCTGCCCTTCTTGCCACGGTACGTGCCACATCAATGTGGGCTCCCTTAAGAGTCTCTCCCGGACAATAAAAACGATTTTCTCTTACATAAGCTCCTTCAATGGTATCAATTACCTTTTCCATAGCTTCCACATCTTCTGCCGTAAGCACCTGACTGTGACGGAAATTATCGGCAATACCACCCATCACACCTATTAGTTTTTGCTGTACCTTTAAAATATATGCTTTGATTTCTTGTTTATCACTCTCTGCACGAATCACACCCAAATGTGAGGATAATTCATCTATGGTTCCCAGTAGCTGTAACCTCTTATCCGCTTTTGATACTCGCGGCAATCTCGGAAGCGATGTCATCAGCTTATCACCTGTTTTTGTATACACTTTTTGATTTGAATCCCAAGCCATAATCGTTTCCTTTCTATTCCATCACAAGCGGCATCTTCTTGATGTATCTTGCCGCATTTTTCCCTAACACTCTTGCCTGCTCTTTATCTGCATCCTTCACAACCTGCAATGGTTTGTGAATTTCCAAATTCTCTGCCGTAAGGACTGCCATCTGCTCTACCACACTGATGCCCACTCCAATCGTTGCCTCACTGCAAGCTTCCTTTGCAAGCCCATTCGCATCTCGTCCTTCTACTTCTATACAACGATACAAAAGACCATCTTCTTCGATTCCTGCACAGATTTCTTTTACAAATTGTTCATTTGTTGTATTTGTAAAGAGAATAATCTCCGGTTTCTTTGCTAACATAATTACTCCTACTCTGCAGAACTGGAAAGTACCAATCCGGTCGCAACCGCATTTCTCGGACCTTCTGTCTCACGGATGTTTCCACGTCCACATACAATGCGATATCCAGACAATGCTTCTGTCAACATCTCTGGTACTTCAAAGTCTTCCGCGGAACCGCCTACTAACACCACGTTTGGTATCTGTTTCAAATCTCCCTGTGGTGCCACTTCTTTTAAGGCACGAAGTACATTTGTCACAAACACCTTGCGCTTTGCATCTCTTCGAACTTCTACAATTCTCTCCATCGGAATATCTTCCTCCACGCGAATCATTCGTTCCGGATGAAGCATCACAACACATCCATAATATCTTGGATCAATGGATTCTGGGAAAAATTGCATTGCACCGTTTTCCAGTCTCATATGATAAAGGCTCTCCACTTTCGCCAACGGATATTTTTTAAGCATCTCCGCCTCGTTGCGATCACGAAGTCCCAATTCTGTCTTAATCAACAAAGTAACAAGTTCCCCTGCACCTGCTTTATGAATCATGCGAAGCTCACCTTGCTCATTCATAATGGCAGCATCGGTAGAACCACCACCCATATCTACGATTGCAAGAGGAAGTTTTGTTCCCGGTGTAGTAAATGCACCCAAAAGTGCCATCGCCGCTTCGACACCTGCCACTTTTACATCTGCCCGAAGTTTTCCGGACAACTCATCCGCAATCCTTTGCATCGGAAGCTGTTTTGTACGAACCATAGCAGCAATTCCTACTGCTTTTTCCATACAAGTTTCACCAGACAAGGCTCCTGCAATCAATACCGGCGCCAGCGTATCAATTGCCAACACGTCCGTAATATTGATATCTGTTACCGCTTCTCCTGTCAGTCTGCTCATACTTTCCTTCATGCGGTCAAACATATTTCCCACATTTGTGGATTTTTCACCCTTTGCATCGGCAATTTTTCCGACCTCAGCGACAAGGTCCATAATCTTTTCTGCACCTGCATCCACATTAATAGAATATTCTTTTTGACCTTCTGACGATTTTAAATACAACTCACCTGCCGGCAATACATTTTCACCAATGTACCCATGCAGGGATTTAATCACTACTGCGCTTTTTTTGCCAATCAAACTCTTTGCAATCGGAGTTACCATTCTAGTCTCTTCTGCATCAAGTCCAAGCAATGTGGCAATTCCATACGGGTTCGACAACTGTCGAATCACCTGTCCCGGAAGTGCAACTTCGATGGCTGCCAATTTATCATCCGGAATCTTATCCACTCTTGCCACTTCATCAATAATCGGAATCTTTTTATCTAAACGGTTCCATACAAGCACTGCTTCATCTGCCTGCAAGATTAGGCCCGTGATATCCACATATTCGGCTGCACGATTAACTAGTTCTGCTATTTTTTCGTAAGAATAGCTCTTGTTTGCAACCAAAATATATGGCTTTGCATTGGAAATCTTTTCTAAACTTTCAAGGTGCAAAGTATAGCCCACTGCATTTCCCACACCTGCCGGAGTGGATGGATTATGACCAATCATAGAAGAATCAGTAATGATTGTTTCAGTGATAGTCTCCATAGCGGTATCACCAATTACCGGAGCAGACTCATTAAGGCGCACCATATCAATCTGGTCCACCTTCATACTTGCGCCCGCACATGCTTCTTCTAAAGCAGAAAGAATTCCAGGCACATTATCCACCGTTCCTTTTGTCCCGGTGGTTATATGTGACGCACTTCCAAGGAAGGTAACCTTTTTTCCTTCTACGCGGCCAAGGCATACTTCAGTTGTAGAATTTCCAATATCAACACCTGCTATAATGCTCAAAGTAAGATTCCTCTTTTTTCATAAATTTCTGCTGCTTCTAATACCATCTTTGCACAAAGCGGAGCTTTGTATTTTTCCAATAACTCCTGTGCCATCATAACTAACTCCATCTTTGTTGCTCTGTTTGGACGAAGTTTGTTATACATGCTTAAGATCACTTCATCCGGCACATCAACTAGTTCCGCAGCTCTTTTCATACTGTCTGCCATAACCGGATTGTCATCTTCGATACAAACCTGTCCTTGTTTCATCAATGTGTCTTTTGAAATCTTAATATCTTCTGCAGTAATGTTGCCATTTAACACTTCCTGCAATGTAATATCATCTAATTTTTTTCCGCTCTTGGAACGGATACTGTCTCTTTCAAATTCACCTAATGGATATCTCATGGTGTTCCTGCCTTTCTATCTGTCCCACTCTACGTATGGGATATTTTCATCCAGACACTCTGTCTCTCTGATATGCATAAGTGCCGCTTTTACCTGGTACTTCGGACGGCTCATAGGATCATTTTCCACCTCAATCGGTGTCACCCTTTCACCCTTCACATATTTTGCCGCATTCTTACCAACACTGCGATATGTCTCCAAGCTCATAAGTGGCGCCTGTGGGAATAATTCCAAGTTTGAAAGCGGATATAAATCCTTTTGATGAATAACAGTAGTTCCTTTTGACTGTAAGCCAATTCCAATACCGGAACCACTAAGTTTTGCTGCCTCTAATCCCATAAAACATACATCCGATGTCTTTAACACTTTGATTACTCTGGCGTGCATACCTTCTTCTTCGATACCGGCCTTAATGTTTTTAAGCACATCATCCAAACTGATTCCATTAATAGTCTTATGTATCTCGGTCTGGAAAGCTGCACCTACACCGATAACAACTTCCTTCGGGTCAGAACCTTTTTTTGCCACCGGGTAAGAAGAATAGTCGGTCTTTACCGTTTCTCTTACCTTTCTTTCTGCCGGCACATCCTGTCCTTTATTTTTTAACATCTCTGTAACCACGCGGGTTACGACTTCCTGTAATATTTTTTCATTATATTCCACGGTTTCGTCTCCTATAGTTTCCTATGAATTTAAAAATCTTCCGGTCTAATCAAATGCGGAATTGCCTTGATTTCCTCCCAGCGTTTTCCGTCTACACGATACCCTGTTCCAGGTCCCATATAGTCGTTCGGTGTATTCACTCCGGAAAGTACTTTGAAGTTTTCATCCAAGATTGCTGATGTCTGAAGATAGTCACCAATCACTCTTTGCTTGAGCATATTTAAAATGCTCTCTGCCACATCTTCAAAACCACTTTCTGCCAATGCTTTTACCACATCGATACCGGTGATACCACGTTTCATCATATCTTCTACAGCTACCAGGTCACTTGCCACATCACGGTTCAAGGTATCCTTGCTTCCGTGTGCATATACAACTGCTTCCACCTGTTCATCTGTAACTTCAGAAAGTCCCAATTTTCTAAATACCGCCTGTACTGCTTTTCCGGCTTTTCTACGAACAGCAATGGTTTCTTCCTCTGTAACCGGACGAAGACCTCCATCTACCTGCATGTCTCTCTGCATTACATTATAGTCATCAAAGTCGTTCGCATCAAAGTTGGAACCTGCAAACACGTTGTCGTAATTATCCTCTCCTGCATATCCAGAGAAAATGTAATCTGTTCCCGGGAAGAACTGTAACATAGTTCTTGCTGTTCTTCTCATCGGAGAATGTGAGAAACTCTGGTCATTGGATGAACAACACTCTAATCCAAGAAGTGTGGCTGCCACATTCTCACCAAGTACTTCACGAAGTCCTGCCGGCACGCTGGAAGCAACTCCGATACAGCTTACGGAACCATTCTGTGTTCCTTGAGCACCTGCACCCTTTGTCACAAACAAACATCTACATTCTAGGTAAAGCATCGATTTTTTCTCTGCCTGTCCCATCAATACTTCACTTCCTGCTCCGGAAGTAAATCGAACTTTAAGTCCTCTCGATGCATAAGCTGCATTTAAGAACATCTTAGAATATGGTGTATCATCACCATCTACAAATACTTGCTCTGTTCCATATACAGAAAGTGTCTCTGCATAAGTGGTAAGACCACGAATACCAAGCTCCAATTCGGTAGCTTCTTCTGCAGAACACTGAGTAAGTACACCGCGACGTCCCACTTGAGAACCAATCAAAAGTGCCATAGCAGAAAACGGTGCGTATCTTGCAACACCCATTGTTGTCTCTTCTTCTGAGAATCCACGAAGTGCATCTTCTGCCGCATCTGCTGCAATCTGTACCGGATCATCTTTTAAGTTTGTAACGTGAGCCTGATTGCCAGGAACTTTTCTGGCACGCATCTTTTGCATTGCCATCATCAATTCCACTACATTCAAGTGATTGATAATCTCCGCTAATTTTGCTGGTGTAATTCCACTACATATTTTTAAAATTTCTTTTCTAGGAACATTAATATCTACTACTTTTCTTGCAATTTCTAAAGAATCCATGGCCATAGATTCATTTGCACGGTCAATTCGGATTACATAATCCGCAATAAACTGGTCGATGAAATCAAAGTTTTCTCTCGCAACACCATCCATCTCCACAATCTTTCCATCTACAATCTTAAGTGATGGAGTTGGATCGTATGGACTGTGCATTGCAACAAATCCTTTCTCCGGCCATTCTTCAATAAATCCATCCTGGTTAACCGGACGTTGTTCTAATACTTCAAATCTTTTTGATCGTTTCATAAGCACTCCTTTTTTAGACAGTTACCCACTTTTCATTAGTACTACTATTATACAAAATTGTAAGCCTCTTTTCAAGATGTAATGCTCACTTATTTATTTACTTTTCTCTCTTCTTTAGCTATAATATGGCCCATAGAGAAAGTGAGGAAAACTATGATTAAAACAATACTTTTTGACCTAGACGGAACGCTCCTTCCTATGGACCAAGATATGTTCGTTAAAAGTTATATGACAAAATTAGCAACAAAAGTAGCACCACTTGGCTATGAAGCAAAAGCATTTATGGGGGCCATGTGGGCCGGTGTGGAATCCATGATAAAAAATGACGGCTCTGTCACAAACGAAACTGCATTTTGGAACTGTTTCACTAACATTTTCGGCAAAAAATCTTTGGATGACATTCCGGTTTTTGATGCCTTTTATCAAAATGAATTCCAAACTGTTGCCAAAGACTGTGGATACACTCCAAAAGCGAAAGAATTGATTGACTGTTTAAAATCGAAGGGATACCGACTGGTTCTTGCAACCAATCCACTGTTCCCTGCAGTTGCTACGGAAAGCAGAATCCGCTGGGCAGGCCTTTCTCCGGAGGATTTTGAATACTATACCACTTATGAAAACTCTTCCTATTGCAAACCGAACCCGAATTATTATTTGGAAATTTTAGAGAAAATAGGTTGTGAGCCGGAAGAATGTATGATGGTCGGAAATGATGTGGGCGAAGATATGATTACAGAAACGCTCGGCATGAAAGTATTTCTTCTTACAGATTGTTTGATCAATAAGAAAGATGTGGATATTACCCTATATCCGCACGGGTCTTTTGATGATTTAAAATGTATTTTTTCATAACAAAACAGGTGTAAGGTCTTGATAACTTAACAAGACTTTACACCTTATTTTTTGCTACATCATTTTATTTTGGTTACATATAGAATTTATACATTGTTTGTTAGAGAGTTATGTCTTCAACAGACACACCCAAAGAAGCTAATTTTGCAACTGTTACCTTGATTTGATATTCTAATTCTGGATTCACATAATCCCCGTTTGCTTTCTTTATTCGTTGCAAATCCGTATATCGGTCAATAGTAACTGTGATTAATTCTTTATCTGTCATAATATCACACATCCTTTTCACCGTCCTTCACAAATATACTACTTATATTAATATGTGTTTTAGAAATAAGAATTTCCCACATTGCGTGAATATATTGTAACGGATATTTCCCACAAATACAATTATTTTTATTTGTAAAACGGGTGTAAATTCTTGATAATAAGAATTCACGCCCGTTTTTATGCTTTATCTGTCATAAAGTTTTACTTTTACTTTATATTGTTTCTTTTCACCCGGCTGTAAGAACTTGAGCATTCCTGTCTTACGCATCACATCGCGTCCGTCTGGATAGCAATTACCACACTCTAAACCAAGTACATAATCACGCACACCCATCATCTTCCACTCTACAAAACCATCTAACTCTTTGGCATCAAAAGTAATCTCTAATCCCATGCCAAGTTTCGGCTGATAGATAGATGCCTTTCCATTTTCATCGGCGAATTTATAGTAATAGCAACGTTCCTGATAATCTGCCTGTGGCTTTTCCATCTGCAGTGCATGTTCGATATCATTCGCCGCATGGTCATCTCTTGCCACCACTTCTTTCGCAGGAACTTCTACCACACTGTCTTCATCTAAAAGCGGATATCCCATATTCATATGATACAGAATTTCAAATGGTTGCTCTACTTCAGATGTGTTCTCAATGGTATCGATAATATCAAACTCATTTTCAGAAAGACTTACTCTATACTCTCTGTAAAGACGCAATCTTCTTCCAAATAGAACTTCGTCTTTCATCGCTGCACGAATAACAAGTTTCCCATCTTCTTCAAACCAATAACTTTCTGATGCCGGTGTATTTCCTATGGTTCCGTGAAGTGGAAGTACTTCACCCCCATCTACACAAGGTGAACCTACTGCCTCTAGTCCACAAGTTGTTAAGAAACCAGCTGTAAATGATTTGAGCCAATCAGAACCTGTCGGCTGATAATAAGCCGGTGCAACATAACCGCAAGGCGAAAAATAGGACATATTAATTCCCTTGAAACGAAGTCTCGAAATGTCAGCACATCTATCAAGGGATATTGTCATCTCAAGGCCCTTCCCATTATTTACTTCCAAAAGGCGCATCCCGTCGCCTTTTCCGCCTACCAAACGATGTTCTTCCATACCATATACTTGGCTGTCATGTCCGATATACTGTCTCATATATATATCGCCTCCTTATTTCATCGCAAATACTTTCATGGCTTTCTTGCAATTTTCCTTCATCGCCTGAGTTCCCCACTGCACAATATCATGATACATAACCGGTGTGTCTTTTCCACTTTCAATCAACGAATAACAATATTTGTACTGTTTTCCATTCTTCTCAATAGGAATGCACCCCATACGAAATTGGTCTGCAATACTATCCCCGCCTGCCATGGCCATATAGGTGTAATAATTTACTTTACGCACACCTTTTTCGATTGCCTTACGGAAATCTTCATCGCTCACACCGGAGCCGCCGTGCATAACCACCGGAATATTTGCCTTTTCACGCACTTTCTCAACCACACTAAGATCTAGTTTTGGTTCGCTCAAATATACACCGTGTGTTGTTCCGAAAGAACAAGCCAACGCATCAATTCCTGTTTCTTCCACAAATAATTTTGCCTGTTCTGGATCTGTATAAATCTTTTGTGGATCTACTCCACCTGCCGAACCAGAGCCAGTTTCTCTTTTTCCCATACAACCAATCTCTGCCTCTACAGATGCTCCAGTCTGTTTTGCAAAAGAAACTACCATTTTTGTATTTGCCATATTTTCTTCAAATGATAACACAGAACCATCATACATAACAGAAGTAAATCCCAAATCTAACGCTTTACATACATATTCCAGACTTTCGCCATGGTCTAAATGTACGCAAACTGGCACTTTTGCTCTTTTAGCAAGTTCCACCATAATTGGTCCGATAATACGAATCGGCATAATCTCCTCATGTACTTCTGCATGTTGAATAATAACTGGAACATCCAATTCTTCTGCAGCGCCAATAACAGCCATTACAGATTCCAGATTCGGAGTATTAAATGATCCCACTGCGCATCCTTTTGCCTCACATAAATTCATAATCTGTTTCAATGTAACTAACATAACTTCTTTCCTCTCTCCTTATGGAACCAACGAGCGAACCGCCTCATAAACTTTCTCGTATCGTTTAAATACTTCCATGTATTTTTTGTGCATTTCTTTGTTTGGTTCGTATACTTCTCTAAACTCTACCATATGTGCTGTGGCATCTGCCAAATCTTTGTAGCAGCCAATAGCAACGCCTGTCAACATAGCGCTTCCGCAAGTCCCCGCATCTATAGTTGCTAAGGATACCATTGGAACATTTAAAATATCCGCTTTCATCTGCATCCAAACCTTTGATTTTGCTCCACCACCTGTGGCATACATTTTTTCAAACTGAACGCCGGAAGCACGAAGACGTTTTACATTTACCATTTCTTCATATACTACGCCTTCCATACATGCGCGGTAGATATCACTGACTGTATGTGCAGTGGTAAGACCGATAATGGCACCTTTAGAGCCACTGTCCATATACGGTGTCCCTGCCCCCGCAAAATGCGGCAATACCAACAGTCCCGTAGGTTCTGTGAAATCCCCTTCTAGCAGTTCATTTACTGAAATCCCTTTTTCTTTTGCAATCTCCTGTTCTTTTTTTGCCAATGTTTCCACGCACCACTGAATCAATGCACCACCTGTAAAGGAATACGCATACGCTACATATTTCCCCGGAATAATGTACGGAACCACTGCGTAATTATTCTCATACATGTTATCTAATTCTGGAAGACTGTCATAGACAGGCGTCACACACTGTACCGTTCCTGCTCCGTCCGCAGCCACATCAGAAGTAAACACTCCTGCTCCGACTGCAGCCGACATTTGATCATGACTTACATTTACAATCTGTGTATCTTTGGAAAGTCCGGTGGCTTTTGCCACCTCTGCTGAAACACATCCTGCAGATGTCCCTGTTGGTACTGGATTTGACATTAAGTTCACATCAATTCCTGCCGCTTCAAAAATCTCTTTACTCCAGCAAAGATTTGTAATATCAAAGGCCATGGTTCTTGCTGCCAACGAATAGTCAATCTGTGCATTTCCAGTTAAACGAAACACTACAAAATCTTCAATAAGTAATGCTCTTTTCGCCTCTTTATAAACTTCTGGCTTGTGTTTCCTAAGCCACATCAGTTTTGGAAGACTATAGGTCTCATTTGGTTTTACACCAGTAATCGAAGCAATTGTTCGACCATCCATTTTTTGCTCTAATTCTGCACATTCCTCATTACCACGTGGATCCGTGTATAACATAGCACGATGAAGTGGCTTTCCGACTTCATCCGTAAGCACAAATGTTTCCCCAAAACTGGTAACACCAATACCTGCAATATCCGAATATTTTTCGGCCATTTCCTTTGCCACGGCAAACACACCGTCCATAATTGCTTCGGCATCCACTTCGTGTTCGCTACTTCCGCGTTCCACTGGATAGGTGCGATATGCCTTATCTAAATAAGCTCCCGTTTCATCAAACACGGTAAGTTTACAGCCGGTTGTCCCTATATCTAATCCTGCAATCTTCATGCCAATGTGCCCCTTTTTAATCAATATCTACCCAATCGTATCCAAGATATGTAGTGAAAGCTTCTTTTAAGATTTCCTTCATATGGCCAACACCTACAGATGTATGATGTTTGAATCCACCTCTTGCAAGTTTAATAAGCTTATCTTGAAGATTTGGAATTTCACAAACGCCACCGCACCCAAAGAAAGCATCTTCAATCGGATCATTTGTAAATTCTGCTTCACTTGCATATACGATAATCTTTCCGTCTTTTGTCTGGCAGTTAGAAATTGTAGTCGGGAATGCTTTGATTCTTCCCTCGTTACAACCCCATCCTGAACCAGGATCATTTTTCGCAAACATCTTATGTTCTGTTACTGTTCCTTTTGCTGTCATAAGACTCTGTGCAACCGGTCCACAATGGAATAAGATAACCTTGTTCTCATCATCACCATAGTTATTGTTCCAGTCAAGTACTGCTGTCGGTTCTTCACTTGCAAGGTTCATTGCACGCATAGTAAGTGCAGAACACATATCAATTTCACAAGATGCAACAATTCCTCTATCATTCAGTTCGCTAAGGAGTACACATGGGCAAACTCTGAGGTATGTCTCCATTTCGTTCCAACAACGAAGGGTGATTGCATCCAAGTGATATTCTGCAATATATTCATCAATAACTACAGAAATCTTTGCAAGCATTGTTTTATTAGAGTCCGGCACTCTTGTAAAGTCTGTGTAGTTTTCAAGCGCTGTAATTTTTTCCAATACCGCTGCATCATCATCTGCCTTCTGGCTTACTTTAAACATCAATTCTGACAAATCAAATGACTCTACATTGATACCATATTTTTGTAAAGTAATTTCATCAAAACGTACTGTCTTAAACGCTGTTGTTCTCGCTCCAATACATCCTACATTGAAGCGTTTCATTCCATTTACAACACGGCAGATTGCCGCAAAATCTTTTAAGTTCTGCGCAAAGGCTTCTGACAATGGGTGTACAACGTGTGGTTTCATAACGGTAAATGGTACGTTATACTGTGTGAATACATCCGTTACTGAAAATTTTCCGCAATATGCATCACGACTGTGTGCAAAATCCATTTTTCCGATTTCATCCGGATATGCCTGCATTAAAATCGGCACGCCTGCATCCTGCAATGCTGTAATGGCACCGTTTTCGTCTGCAAAGATTGGCATTGAGAAAATAACGCCGTCATACTCTCCATCATGTTCTTTTAACCACTTTGCGTAGAGAAGTCCTTCGTCTCTTGTCTCTATCCCGCCGTAACGTGTAAGCTCTGCGTCCATGGCAATATAATCATATCCTGCGTCTGTTACCGCTTTAATCATATCCTCGCGAGCTCCGTAGATTAATTCTCCCGGCATAAAACCACGGTTACAAAATGCTAGTGCAAATGTCATCTTTTTCATACTTTTTCTCCTTTTCAAACTTTGATTTTTTCTTCTCTTTATCATTATTGTAGCAATAACAAAACAGAGAATATATAGGGTATTGTTCTTTTTACTTTGATTTTGTCCCCCTGTGTGATATAATTTTCTTATCACAAAGCAAGAGGTAAAATCATGATTTCTGCATTTAATTTGATAAAACTGGAAAATTTATTAAAGGATTTCTATACGTTAACACAGATTCGAATCACTGTATTTGATGAAAATTTCCAAGAGCTTATTGCTTATCCCGCTAACATTCCATCCTTTTGTCAGCTTATTCGAACAGACAAACAGGCCCTATCCAATTGTCGCTTCTGCGATAACAATGCCTGCAAAACAGCCTCCAAGCAGCGTTCTTCTTACACCTATCAGTGCCATGCCGGATTGACAGAAAGTATTATGCCTTTATATCTTGGAAACATTTTGGTAGGATACTTATTTTTTGGCCACGTTTTTCCTTATGACTCTCACGAGGAAGGATGGGCAGAAATTCAAAAACACTGTAATGGCTATCAGGTAGATATGGACGCATTAAAAAAAGCCTGCTTTGACAGGCCTATCATTTCAAATGATCATATTGCAGCTGCAACCCACATTATGGAGGCCGTTGCCTCCTACGTATGTATGGAACATATGGCGGTTTTAAAACATAAAACACTAGCAGTGCAGATTGATGAATATATTACAAAGCATTTTGCGGAAGAAATCGACGTTCCTTCTATTTGCAAGCACTTTCAGATTGGAAAGACCTACCTCTATCGTATAGCCAAACAATGCTATAACACAGGCATTGCCGAACACATCCGAAATCTTCGTATTGAAAAAGCAAAACATCTTCTGTCATCACAACCAAAGATGCAGATCAGTGAAATTGCGGTGGAATGTGGATTTTCTGATTACAATTATTTTATTACCGTGTTTAAACGGCTTACGGGAAAATCCCCGAAAGTATATCGAATGAGTAATTAAAAAAGTTCTTCCTGTACCTTTTTTTAAATCAAGAATATTCAAATAATAACAAAGCAAGGAACACATAGGATGCCCCTTGCTTTTCGCCTTATTTACATACTTTTTCTACTCTCCAAGCGTTTCCTGGTAAACCTCTTGCAATTCCTCATCAGTCAACACCTCAATAGATGCCCGAACCAATTCATAACTTACTCCATTCTTGAATAAATTGTATGCGACCAACTTTGCTTCTTCTTTTCTCTCGTCCTTTAACAGTTCCTGAAATGTCATATATCTTGCCCCCATTTCTCGACTCACCTTCACTTCCTTCACAGTCTTTTGAAGTCTTGCTATGAACGCGTCTTCAAAATCCTTTTCACACTCTGAAAGTGGCGCCTCTACATATTTTAAGAAATTAACGAGTTCTTTTGGCACTTCATTATCGTTTTCACCCTTAGTACTAAGGAAAATGGTGTGTGCTCCATCTTCCATTAGAAACGCCGGTTCTTCCTTGCATGTCTTCCGCATCGTGTATCGATATTTCTTTAATCCAAAGGGATCAAAATCGCATACAAAGATAACATACGTGTCCGGTAGTTCCGCATACGGTAGTCCACTAAGTAACAACTCCATATCTATCTGGTCATGATAATATCTTGCCCGCTTTTCAATGGCAGTTACAGATAGTGCCTGCATCTCGATATTGTAATGGGTATTGTTTTCGTCCTCGGCGTACACATCTAATCGAACACCTTTATACTCCGGATTATAAACAATACTTTTTTCTTTACTGACTTCAACCCGCGCAATCTTTATTCCTAAGGCTCTCTCCAAAAAGTCTTTGCAGTTTTCTGGGTCTACCATAACCGCGCCGAACATAAAGGCCGAGCTGATTGTCAGTTCCTGTAATGTCTTTCTTGTTCTTTCCATTTTCTTTTCTCCTTTTATACTAGCATATTTATTTGTTTTTGAATAGCAAAATTTTCGCTAAGGCACATATTTCAACCCTCATAGGCCTCCCTCCAATCCTGATATTAAATTCATCAAATTGAAATTCTTTCGGCAGATACTACCTTGAAATCAGATGTGTACTTAAGATAAGTACTAGATTATTTGAGAATATAAATTTTGATGTAACTTCAGTATAACATAATGTCATACCAAGTCACATCTTTTTATTGTTGATAACTTATTGTTTTTTGTTGATATGTATGTGGAAAGTATGTGGAAAAAGACGCTATGCCAATCGGCATAGCGTCCCTCGATTTACACCATTAGTTGAATTATTTCAATTCTACTGTAGCACCTTCAGCTTCTAATTTAGCTTTGATGTCTTCAGCTTCTGCTTTAGATACGCCTTCTTTGATTACCTTTGGAGCGCCATCTACTACTTCTTTAGCTTCTTTCAATCCAAGTCCTGTGATTTCACGAACAACTTTGATTACTTTAACTTTTGAAGCACCTGCAGATGTTAATTCTACGTTGAATTCATCTTTTTCTTCTGCTGCTGCAGCTTCACCAGCACCTGCTGCTGCAACTACTACACCTGCTGCTGCAGATACACCAAATTCTTCTTCACATGCTTTAACTAATTCGTTTAATTCTAATACTGATAATTCTTTGATCGCTTCGATCATTTCAGCTGTTGTTAATTTTGCCATTTTATTTACCTCCATAAAATTTAAAATGTTTTAAAATGTTTTTTCTTATTCTTCTGTTGCTACTTCTTCAGCTGCTGGAGCTTCTTCTACTGGAGCTTCTTCAACTGCTGGAGTTTCAACAACTTCTTCTGCAGGAGCTTCTACTGCTTCTGCTTTTTCTTCAGCTACTGCACCGCCATTCTCTGCGATCTGTTTAATAACACGAGCAAAGTTTGCGATTGGTGACTGAATGCTTCCAAGTAATTTGGAAAGTAATTCTTCTCTTGAAGGGATTGCTGCTAATGCCTGGATACCAGCCATATCATAAACAGTTCCTTCTACTACACCAGCTTTTACTTCTAACTTGTCTGCTGTTTTTGCAAACTTGCAAAGAATTCTTGCTGGAGCTGTTGCATCATCTTTTGAAATCGCAATAGCGCTTGGTCCTTCTAAGTATGATTCAAGACCTGCAAAATCAGTTCCTTCGAATGCACGTTTCATCATAGTGTTTTTGCAAACTTTGTAGATGATTCCTGCTTCTCTTAACTGTTTACGTAATTCTGTGTCCTGAGCTACTGTTAAACCACGGTAGTCAACTAACACAACTGACTGTGCGTCTTTTACGTCTTCAGCGATTGCTGCAACGATTGGTTGTTTTAATTCAACTTTTGCCACGAATGGTGCACCTCCTTATAAATTTTCATAATGGCACCGCCGATTGAAATAAATAAAGATTAAAAAAATCTCTTTGTCCCGCAAAGACAAAGAGATTTTGTAAATTCAAGTAGTGAATTTCAATCTTCCTCGGTAGGCGTATCTAACCTTACGCTTTACAGCACCTACTGTCTTCGGCAGTTAATTCCTTTGGTATTATAGCATTTTGTATATTTGATGTCAACAACAAATTCTTACAATTTAGCTGGGTTGATTTTTACACCAGGACCCATTGTAGATGTAAGTGTTACACTCTTTAAGTACTGGCCTTTTACTGCAGCCGGTTTAGCTTTGTTGATAGCATCAATAAGCGTCTGGAAGTTGTCTGCTAACTGTTCTTCTGTAAAAGAAGCTTTTCCGATTGGCACGTGGATAATGTTTGTCTTATCTAATCTGTACTCAATTTTACCTGCTTTGATTCCATTTACAGCTTTTGTAACATCCATTGTTACTGTTCCGGCTTTCGGGTTTGGCATTAAACCTTTTGGTCCGAGTACACGACCAAGACGACCAACAACACCCATCATGTCCGGTGTAGCAACTACAACATCAAATTCAAACCAACCTTCATTCTGAATCTTCGGAATAAGGTCTTCAGCTCCTACGTAATCAGCACCTGCTGCCTTAGCTTCTTCTGCTTTAGCGTCTTTTGCAAATACTAAGATACGAACTTTTTTACCTGTACCGTGTGGCAATACAACGGCACCACGGATCTGCTGGTCAGCGTGACGTCCGTCACAACCTGTTCTGATGTGAGCTTCGATTGTTTCATCGAATTTTGCTACTGCTGCTTTTTTTACTAATGCAACTGCTTCGCTCTTGTCGTAAAGATTTCCTCTTTCGATTAACTTAGCAGCTTCTACGTATTTCTTTCCTCTTTTCATATTCAATAACCTCCTAGTGGTAATATCGGGAGCGAGCCCTCCCACATTTTTGTTTCCTATTCTTCTACTTTAACACCCATACTTCTACATGTTCCTGCAATCATGCTCATAGCTGCTTCTACAGATCCTGCATTTAAGTCTGGCATCTTAAGTTCAGCGATTTCTTTTAACTGAGCTTTTGTGATTGTTGCAACTTTTGTTTTGTCCGGAACACCTGAACCTGATTTAAGACCGCAAGCTTTTTTGATTAAAACTGCTGCCGGTGGTGTCTTTGTGATGAAGCTGAAGCTTCTGTCATTGTAAACTGTGATA
>JAZRCJ010000065.1:0-9896 GCA_045659705.1 Faecalimonas sp. | reverse complement strand
GAAAGATTGTATGGAAAGTCTTGTGGCTAGTTTTGGAAAATGAGCAATCGAAGTGCACTGTTTGAGCGATAGCGAGTTTGCATTTTCGATTGCTAAATCATATCTCCAATGGTAGCCACTTAGACTTTCCACAATCTTAAGTTCTGAGTTTTGTGCGTATCATATGGGCTGAAATCGTGATTGTTCAGACAAGTTTTTGACAAACGCTTTTTTGAAAAGCAAGATATAACAAAACACAAAAAGATTGCAGATGCATCAAAAAAGGATTTCGGACTACTGCATAGCAATCTGAAATCTTTTTATGCATGGGCTCAAGCACCCCAATATTTGTTTTAGAGCCACAAAAAACAGTAGCCAAACTGACTACTGTTTCCATCTTCTTTTATCCCAATATCATCTTTGCAGCACCGCAAATCCCCGCATCATTTCCGAGCGTTGCGAGTGCAAATTTTGTATCCTTGCTTGCATAAAAAACAAAATCTCTATATACAGGCTCAATGTACGAAAGCAAGATATCTCCTGCTTTAGATACTCCACCACCGATTACGAATACTTCCGGATCTACTGTAGCTGCCACATCTGCAAGGGCACGCCCAAGATAAGTTCCAAATACTTCGGCAATCTCTTTTGCCACCTTATCTCCTTCTTTCACCGCATCCCATACTTCTTTTGCAGTAATGCCTTCTGCTACAAGGATTGTTGCATCCTTATTATCTACTAATCTTTTCCTCGCCAATCTTGCAATTCCTGTTGCTGACGCATACTGTTCAATACAGCCTTTTTTCCCGCATCCGCATCGCTCTGTCTCATCATAGTTTACACAGATATGGCCGATTTCTCCGGCGCCTCCATTCGCTCCGGAAACAATCTTCTCGTCCACAATGATGCCACCGCCCACGCCAGTTCCAAGGGTAACCATAACCACATCTTTATAACCGGCGCCACCGCCTTTCCACATTTCACCAAGGGCTGCGACGTTTGCATCGTTTTCTACCATCACAGGGATGCCGGTAAACTCCATTAACTCTTTTTTTACTTCTTTGTATCCCCATCCTAGATTGGTAGTATTTTTTACCACGCCGTCACCGGATACTGCCGCCGGAACACCTACACCGAGTCCTATGATGTCTTCTTTTGCAATTTCGCGTTCATCTAATTTTGCCATTACTGATTTTGCTACATCTGGCAAAATGGCTTCTCCCTGATTTTCCACATGGGTCTTTATCTCCCACTTTTCAAGCAATTCGCCTTCTGCACTAAACAAGCCCATCTTTACAGTGGTTCCGCCGATATCAATTCCAAAACAATAGTTCATGATTTCAAGTCTCCTATTTTTTCTGTGTCAAACTTTCCTGCACTCGTCTGTATAATTCCTGTGCCGCATTATATCCCATCTGCTTCTGTCTGTGGTTAATGGAAGCAGACTCTACAATAAGCGCAAGATTTCGTCCCGGTCGAATCGGAATCGTGTGGCATACCACTTTATTGCCTAAAAATTCCGTATACTCTTCTTCCAAACCAAGTCGGTCATACTCTTTATCCTTACTCCACTCTTCCAGAGTCACAACAAGGTCTATAGTCTGTGTTTCCCTTACACTCTGTACACCGAACAGGGTCTTTACATCAATAATTCCAATACCACGAAGTTCGATTAGATGCTTCGTAATATTCGGCGCTGTTCCAACTAACGTGTCATCGCTGACCTTTCGAATCTCTACTACATCGTCACTGACAAGACGATGGCCTCTCTTAATCAGTTCCAACGCGGTCTCACTCTTTCCGACACCACTCTCACCCATGATGAGTACACCTACACCATATACGTCAACTAACACTCCGTGAATGGAAATGCAAGGTGCTAATTCTACGTTTAACCAACGGGTCAACTCCGCCTGGAATGCAGATGTTCTCTGCGTAGTCAAAAACACTGGTGTATTGGCTGCGTTCGCCTGGCGAAGCATCTCTTCATCCGGTGCAATTTCTGTTGTGTAAATCAAACACGGAATGCCATAAGATAAAAGCTGCGCATATACTTCTTTTTTGCGTTCCTCTGTCAATGTCTGCAAATAGGTATATTCCACATATCCTACTATCTGCACACGCTCTGAATCAAAATGATCGAAATATCCTGAGAGCTGTAACGCCGGTCTGTTAATATCCGGCACTGTCAAACACATCTCTGTCATATCAATATCCGGTGTCAGATTTTTCAAATTCATCTTTTCCACCATCTTTGTCAATTTTACCGTTGCCATACTTATTCTTCCTTTCCTTTTGTATCTTTTATTCTACCATTAATGAAAAAATTTGTATACTTCCTTTGCTGCATTTTCATTCATAGCCGGTAATTCTTTTAGTTCTTCCACACTGGCATCCTTAATGGCATCTAAGCTCATATAATGCTTCATGAGGCTCTTTCTTCTTGCCGGTCCAATACTTGGGATATCATCTAGCACGGAATGCACCTGCCCCTGACTACGAAGCTTCCTGTGATACTCGATTGCAAACCGATGCGCCTCATCTTGAATGCGGGTAATCAATTTAAATCCTTCTGATTGCCGGTCTATCGGTATCTCTTTATCTTGATAATATAGACCTCTGGTACGATGATTATCATCCTTTACCATGCCGCAGACCGGAATAGAAATGTTCAATTTCCCCAAAACTTCCTCTGCCACATGCACTTGACCTTTTCCGCCATCCATCAAAATCAAATCCGGAAAGACATGAAATCTTCCGCTTTCTTTTTCTTCTCTTTTTTCTTCTAACCCATGAGAAAAACGCCTTGTAAGGACTTCTTCCATGCTGGCATAATCATCCGGCCCCTGTACACTTTTAATCTTAAATTTCCTATAGTCCGTTCGTTTCGGTTTCCCATTTTCATATACAATCATGGAACCCACAGAAGAAAATCCACTCGTATTGGAAATGTCGAATGCCTCCATACGAGTTACAGCCGCTAATCCCAAAAGGCCTGCAATCTCTTTCACTGCGCCAATAGTACGCCCTTCTTCTCGTTTTAAACGCTCCTTATCGGTATCTAATACCATCTGTGCATTTTTACGTGCCAAGTCCACTAATTTTTCTTTCTGCCCTTTTTGAGGTACAGTGATATGCACACGATGTCCACGTCTTTTCGTCAACCACTCTTCGAGGAGTGTGTGTTCATCAGGCGTTTCCTGCACCATCAACTCCGGAGGAACAAAAGGGGTTCCGGCATAAAACTGTTTCACAAAACTTGCCAATATACTACTCTCTTTTTCCTCTGCCGCATTCTGTAAAAAGAAATGGTCTCTTCCTATTAATCTTCCACCACGTATGAAGAACACCTGCACAACCGCATCTTCTTGATCCTTTGCAACAGCTAAGATGTCTCTATCCTCTCCGCTATTATTCGTAATCTTTTGTTTCTGCGCAATCTGTTCTACACTATGCAGAAGTTCACGGTATTCAATAGCCTTTTCAAACTCCAAGCTTTCAGATGCATTTTGCATCTTCTGTTTTAATTCCTTTAGTACCTCATCATAGTGCCCATTCAAAAAGCGAAGAACCGCTTCGATATACTCCCTGTATTCTTCCTTGGAAATATATCCCTGACACGGTCCCTTACACTGTTTAATGTGATAATTAAGACACGGCCTTTCCTTGCCTATGTCTTTCGGGAGATTACGATTGCAGTTCCTAATGTGGTATAGTTTACGTATTAATTCTATCGTATCTCTCACTGCCGCCACACTGGTGTATGGTCCAAAATACCTTGCTTTATCCTTCTTCATCGTCCTTGAAAGCACCACGCGCGGATACTCCTCATCTACCGCAACTTTGATAAATGGATATCCCTTATCATCCATCAGCATAGTATTGTACTTTGGACGGTGCTCTTTAATCAAATTGCACTCCAACACAAGTGCTTCTAATTCCGAATCCGTCACGATATATTCAAAGTGATGAATTTGCGTTACCATACGCTCGATCTTGGCACCCTTATTACGGCTACTTTGGAAATACTGCCTCACTCTGTTCTTTAGACTGATTGCCTTCCCCACATATATGATATTGTCTTTCTTATCATGCATCAGATACACGCCCGGTTTTGCCGGAAGCTTCTTTAACTCTTCCTCAATATGAAACATAAAAGACTCCTTGCTTGCTCTTCTTCTATCAATCATATCATACAAAAACAGGAGTCTGCAAGTCGCAAACTCCTGTTAACTATTTCATTTTTCGCACTATTCAATTACGATTTCAAATTCAGAACCAACTTCTGTAACAGTTACTTTTTTACCTTTATCTGTTGCAAATTTTTCTACGTTAGTTCTCTGATGTGGTTCACTAACCAACACTTTGATAGGACCGTCCTGTGTCTTGATGGCATCATTTGTCATCATTAACGGCTGTGGGCAAGATAACCCTCTTGCATCTACTTCATACATAATATGTACCTTCTTTCTTTGAAATTATGCTGCTTTTTTCTTTTTGTTATTGATTAATGTAGCTACGATTGCAATAACGAAAAGTACAACGATACAAATAATAAGTGCTGTCTTTCCTGCTGGTGTTACTGCACCTGCAACGATTTCACCTGTTTCAGCATTTTTAGCTGTACCGCTTGAAGCAAGACCAAGTCTGTGGCAAAGAGCAGCACCTACTAACATACCAAATACAGTAACTGTAGCATCCACAGAACCCTGTCCAGCTAATACTAACTGACGAAGTGGACATCCACCTGCCAATGTAGCAGCAAAACCAACTGCATACATACCAAGAATGTTCCATAAGTGGTCAGAGTGAGCAATGATACCAGGTGTATCAAATCCTAATACAAATTTGTTCATTGCAATGTTGTAGATTAACATAATTACAAATAAACCAACGATTACAGAAAGTAAATCGAAGTTCTTCATCAAGATGACGTCACGGATACTTCCTGCGAAGCACATTCTTGATTTCTGAGCCAAAGCACCGAAGATTAAACCACCAACTAATGCAAGGATAAGTGGTGCATGCATACTTCCAGGACCTGACTGGCTTTCAATCAACATACCTGCTAAAGATAATACCAATACAACAACTACGCATAATGGTAAGATTCCACCGAATACTTTTGGAACTGCTTTAGAACGTCCAAGGCTGAAACCTTTCTTAAGAGCAACAATACCTGTAGCAATACCCAAGATGAAACCGATCAATGCCACATATGCATTTAAGTCACCAGCTGCCATACGGATAACCATACGAAGTGGACAACCTAAGAATATTAAGGAACCAATCATAATGATAACACCAAGAATAAAACGAACAATCGTTGCAGAACCTGCTGTTGCACGATATTCTTTTGTTGCTACGGAAATAATAAATACGCCTAATACGATACCAATAATTTCCGGTCTTGCATACTGTACTACTGCTGCCTGATGCATACCAAGTGCACCTGCTGTATCACGGATGAAACATGCGATACAAATTGCCATGTTTGCCGGGTTTCCAAAAAATGCTAATGCTGCCGCAACAACACCACAAATAGCTCCGGCTAAAGCTAATGTTTTCTTTGAACCTGAGATTTTCATATTCTCATTTCCTCCTTTGATTTATCTACCACTTATTTTACCTTTTGGCAATTTTTGTGTCCAATCGATTATACCCAATCACTTATAGACGTTTTCTATCAAAGAGTTTCAAAAAAGACGGAGCCACTATGCTCCGCCTTCTATCGTTTTTACCACTTATTCTTCTGTCTTGTCCTCTTCCGGTTCCTCTATTCCCTGAACTTTTCGAAATATTTCCATAAACTCTTTTCCTGTTATAGTTTCTTTTTCGATTAGGAAATCGGATATCTTATCCAGTGCTTCTCTATTTTCTGACAGGAGACGCTTAGCCTCTTCATATGCGCTTTTTAGCATCTTCATCACTTCATTATCAATCTCAGATGCGGTAGCTTCTCCACAATTCATTACTGCTCGGCCATCCAAGTATCGGTTCTGAATAGATTCCAATCCCATAAGACCAAATCTTTCAGACATACCATATTGAGTTACCATAGCGCGTGCAATATGAGTTGCTTTTTCAATATCATTTGATGCACCTGTTGTTACCGTATCAAATACAATTTCCTCTGCGGCACGTCCTGCCAATGCACTCACCAGCATCGCTTCCAGCTCTGCTTTTGTATTTAAGAATTTTTCCTCTTCCGGTGTCTGCATAACGTATCCAAGAGCACCCATAGTTCTTGGAACAATGGTAATCTTCTGCACCGGCTCTGCATCCTTTTGAAGAGCGCACACTAGTGCATGACCAACTTCATGGTAAGAAACAATTTTTCTTTCTTCCTCATTCATAATGCGGTCTTTCTTTTCTTTTCCAACAAGAACTACTTCTACTGCTTCAAACAAATCTTGTTGACATACCACTTTACGTCCGTTTTTCACTGCGTTAATTGCCGCTTCATTAATCATATTTGCAAGGTCAGACCCTACTGCTCCGGATGTGGCAAGCGCAATCGCTTCTAGGTCCACTGTCTCGTCCATTTTGACATCTTTGGAATGTACCTTCAAGACATCCACACGTCCCTTTAGATCTGGCTTATCTACGATAATACGACGATCAAAACGTCCCGGTCTAAGAAGTGCCGGATCCAGAATTTCCGGTCTGTTTGTAGCCGCCAAGAGAAGTAACCCTTTATCCGTTGAAAATCCATCCATCTCAGAAAGGATCTGATTTAACGTCTGTTCACGCTCATCATTGCTACCCAACGTATTATCACGGCTTTTTCCGATGGCATCGATTTCATCAATAAATATGATACATGGTGCCATAGACTGTGCCTGTTTAAACAAATCACGTACACGGGATGCGCCCACACCGACATACATCTCTACAAATTCGGAACCCGAAACAGAAAAGAATGGCACTTTCGCCTCCCCTGCTACTGCCTTCGCAAGCAATGTCTTACCGGTTCCCGGAGGTCCTACAAGCAATGCACCTTTTGGAAGCTTCGCTCCTACCTCTGTATACTTCCCTGGGTTATGAAGAAAATCCACTACTTCCTGCAGGGATTCTTTTGCTTCATCCTGTCCTGCCACGTCTGCAAATGTAACTCCTGTCTCTTTTTGCACATACATCTTGGCATTGCTTTTTCCAATACCCATAATGCCACCGCCTTTGGACATCTTGCGCATCACATAACTCATGACACCGAAGATTAACACAAACGGAAGCACGACAGAGAAAAGGATGTTCATAATTACTGCCGATGCGGTGTCCGGTATCTCAGCACCATATTTCACACCTGCAGCATACAATCTTTCTGACAAAGTATCATCTTTTACAATTCCCGTGTAATAAGTAATCTTCATCTGAGGAAGCAAAATATTATTAACACCCATCTTCGGCGTAATTGTCAGCTTGCTTGAGCCAATCTTTACTTCTTCTACTTTTCCTTCATCTACCATAGCCAGAAATTCACTGTATGAAATTTCCTTATTGGTTGTTTTCTGAACCAAATTTACAAGGCTCATAACCAAGAACATGGTAATGAGGGTGGTAGCTATGATAAACAGCCATCCCTGCTTATTATTTCTTGGTTTTCTATCTTGATTATTATTCTGATTATGATTCTCCATCTTTATCCTCCTGCACTATTCTTTCTTATTATAAGGATAGGTCACTCATAAATCAATAAAAACATTGTGAACAATCCGTGTTCTTTTCTAAAATTTTTGTAAATAGGTCTAGATAAAACTGTCTGTTTTGTAGTATACTATTTTAGTGATTTGTTATGCTCTTATAAAAGGATAACAAAATTTTGGTTAAAGGAACGTAGACTTATGAAAATTGGATTTGATAACGAAAAATATTTAGCAATGCAATCCGAACATATCAGGGAACGTATTGGGCAATTCGACAATAAATTATATCTGGAATTTGGCGGAAAATTGTTTGATGATTATCACGCTGCCAGAGTGCTTCCTGGCTTCGCGCCGGACAGCAAATTACGTCTCTTAATGCAATTATCGGATCAGGCTGAGCTTGTTATCGTTATCAGTGCAAGTGACATAGAAAAGAACAAAGTACGAGGCGACCTTGGCATCACGTACGATACAGATGTTCTTCGTCTTATTGACTCTTTTAAAGAAAAAGGATTATTTGTAGGCAGTGTAGTCATTACGCAATATTCTGGTCAAAACAGTGCGGATTTATTTAAGGCTCGTTTGACGAAACTAGGTATCAAAGTTTATACCCACTATCGCATCGAAGGATATCCGACAAACATTCCGTTAATCGTCAGCGATGAAGGATTTGGGAAAAATGAATATATCGAAACATCCAGACCACTTGTTATTATTACAGCACCTGGTCCTGGAAGTGGTAAGATGGCAACCTGCCTTTCTCAGTTGTACCACGAACACAAGCGTGGTATTCACGCAGGATATGCAAAATTCGAGACCTTCCCGATTTGGAACATTCCTCTTAAACATCCTGTGAATCTCGCTTACGAGGCAGCGACGGCAGACTTAAACGACGTAAATATGATTGACCCATTCCATTTGGATGCATACGGTATTACAACCGTAAACTATAACCGCGACGTAGAAATCTTCCCTGTATTGGATGCTATTTTTGAGCGTATCTACGGAGAAAATCCATACAAGTCTCCAACAGATATGGGAGTAAATATGGCGGGAAACTGTATCTGCGACGACAAAGCTTGTAGGGAAGCTTCTAATCAGGAAATTATCCGCAGATATTATGCAGCCTTAAAAGGATTGCTGGAAGGGAAAAGTGAAGAAGATGAAGCCTTCAAGATCGAACTATTGATGAAACAGGCTCACATCACCACCGACGACAGAAAGGTCATTGGGGCTGCTTTAAAAAGAGCAGAGGAAACAGGCGCTCCTGCAGCGGCTATGGAACTTCCGGACGGACAAATTGTCACCGGAAAGACATCCCCACTTTTGGGCGCTGCTTCAGCCGTATTATTAAACGCACTTAAAACACTTGCAGGCTTAGATGATGCATTGCATCTCATCGCTCCAAGTGTTATTGAACCGATACAAAAGCTAAAGACACAGTATTTGGGAAGTCGCAATCCTCGCCTTCACACGGATGAGGTAATGATTGCGTTGTCTATTAGCGCTGCAACAGACAAAAACGCACAGCTTGCACTAGAACAGATACCAAATCTAAAAGGATGCCAGGCACATACTTCCGTTATGCTCTCCTCTGTAGACATCAAACAGTTTAAGCGCCTATCCGTAGATTTGACAGCAGAAGCCATTTACGAAAACAAAAAGATATGCCACTAATACAAAGGAGAAAAACTTATGAACTATCTTGTAAAACGCATTTCAAATGCAACAGAAATTGAAACTTGCGAGCGTTTCGAGATTTCCACCTTCTTGTGGAACAGTAAACAGCAGCCAAAGACATACGGTTGGCTCGGTTATATCGAAGGAACCGGCTTATACGCGAAGATGGTATGTGAAGAATCTGATCCAAGACGCGTATACACAAACGATAAAGACCCTGTATACAAAGACAGTACCGTAGAAGTCTTTCTTGCATTTTTAAAAGAAAACGAAGTCCTCACAAATGACTGTATGTATACAAACTTTGAATTCAATTCCAACGGTGCATTATTGGCATCTTACGGGGAAGGCAGAAACAATCGCCCGTTCCTCTCTGATGAGCATTACGCACTGACAAATTGCAAAACTGCAATTTACGACAACTACTGGACTGCAGAAGTTACTATTCCAGAAGAATTCTTGTATAGCATTTGCGATTTTGACGCAGTAAAGAACGGAAAAACCTTTTATTGTAATTTTTATAAAATTTCAGAAACGGATGAGATTTTACACTTTGGTGCTTTCTCTCCTATCGACACTCCTGGACCAAAT
>JAZRCJ010000064.1:0-8467 GCA_045659705.1 Faecalimonas sp. | reverse complement strand
TTTCGCTGTTTGGAAGAGCAAATCTCTTTCCTTTTGCACCGGCTGCAAGAAGAAATGCACCCATAGATGCCGCCATACCAATGCAAATTGTAGAAACATCGCACTTGATATATTGCATCGTATCATAGATTGCCATACCTGCAGTAACAGATCCTCCCGGACTGTTAATATAAAGGTGAATATCTTTCTCCGGATCTTCTCCTTCTAAGAAAAGTAACTGTGCAATAATCACACTAGCTGATGCATCTGTTACTTCTTCGCCCAAGAAAATAATTCTTTCCTTTAACAATCTTGAGTAAATGTCGTAGGAACGTTCACCACGACTGGTTTGTTCAATGACATAAGGTATTACGCTCATGCATATGCCTCCTTAAAAATCCTACTCTTACGCTTCTTTTGCGTTTTCAACAAGGAATGTAACAGCTTCCTGAACTGCCATATCCTTCTTCATCTGTTCTTTTTCAGCTTCGCCCATATATTCTTTGAGCTTATCTACTTCCATCTTGTAGCTTTCAGCCATCTTAGCAAGTTCTTCATCTAATTTTTCATCTGTAATTACGATGTTTTCAACTTTTGCAACTGTTTCAAGAACAAGTCTTGTCTGAATACGTTTTACAGCTTCCGGTTTCAAATCTTCTTTGAATTTTTCTACTGTAGAACCTGTGAACTGTGCATACTGTTCCATGCTAAGACCCTGCTGCTGTAATCTCATAGCAAAATCCTGCATCATCTGATTAACCTGTGTATCAATCATAGCCTCAGGAATTTCCATAGTAGCGTTAGCAACTGCTGCTTCTACTGCCTGGTCTTCCTGTTTTCTCTTGCCATCAGCAATCTTTTGTTCTTTAATCTTAGCTTTGATGTCATTCTTGTATTCTTCTAATGTATCAAATTCAGATACTTCTGCTGCGAAATCATCATCCAATTCCGGAAGTTCTTTCACTTTGATTTCATGTACTGTACATTTGAATACTGCTTCTTTTCCTGCTAAATCTTCTGAATGATATTCTTCAGGGAAAGTCACATTTACTTCTACTTCTTTTTCAGTTTCTGCACCGATTAACTGTTCTTCAAATCCAGGAATGAATGAACCCGAACCGATTGTAAGCGGATAGTTTTCTCCCTTTCCACCTGCAAATGCCACACCATTTACAAAACCTTCGAAGTCTAATACTACTTCGTCGCCATCTTGTACTGCACGGTCTTCTACTGTTACTGTTCTTGCATTCTTCTTCTGTTCTTCTTCTAACTTCGCATCTACTTCTTTTGCTGTTACTCTGTTAGAATATTTGTCAACCTTAAGTCCTTTGTATTCACCAAGTGTTACTTCTGGTTTTACAGCTACTTCTGCTGTGAAGATAAATTCTTTTCCTTTTTCTAACTGAACAACGTCAATGCTTGGCTGTGATACGATATCTAATTCGCACTCATCATATGCTTTTGCATAAGCGTCCGGAATCAAAGAATTTGCTGCTTCTTCATAGAAGATTTCTACTCCGTACATCTTTTCAATCATCTGACGTGGCACTTTGCCTTTACGGAATCCAGGAATGCTGATATTCTTTCTCTGCTTTAAGTATGCAGCCTGTAATGCTTTTTCCAATTCTTCTGCCGAAACCTCAATTGTAAGTTTCGCCATGTTCTTTTCCAGTGTTTCAACTTTTAAACTCATTTGTGATTTCCTCCTTCATATATACGAAAAGTCTTAAGACTTATCTTTTAAAAACACTCGTCGAATGATTATAGCACAATTTCTCCCAAATATCTAGTCTTTAATTTCACTAATCGCCACTATTTTTAGTGTTTCAGGCAAAATTCTTCTTTGCAGTTGTCATCTACTGTATCACAAGTGGTTCACTTTCATTTCCAAAACAATCCACTGCATATATCTTAAATGTATAATCAACATCTTTTTTCAAATCTTCGAAAAGACAAACCCATTCTGTCTCTTTTTCCATCTCTCTATAATAATCGCTGACAATATTAAGCGTTCTTGCCGGAAATTCACTATTCGGTCTCATTGCACACACCTTGTAATAATGAACTCTATCTTTTTGAACTGCCGCGTCAAATGTCACTTCATAGTTAGTAGTATTTTTCTTCACCACAGACCCTTTTGCTCCTTCCGCAAAAGTAAGTGGTTCCTGTGCATCCTTACGAGCTTCTGTATATACATAGCTATCGATATTGGACGGTTCTTCTATAACCCAATTCTCTTTGATTGTAACATCACTATAAAAGTCACGACGTTCAATATCTACTTTGGTTCCAGATACTCGAACCAAAAGTCCTTGTGCAAACTCTCTTCTTTTTGGCAAACACCCCGGCTCGTCTCCATTCGCATAAATCATCCCATCAGAAGCAATCGCGTAAAATAACGAGGCTGTATTAACTGTTGTAAAATATTCTTGATGAATGGATCTTTCATCTTGCAATGGCGTATGTATATGTGACGAAAAAACAACATTTTGTGGATACTCTTCAAAAACACCGTTTAAAGTTGACACACAGCTAGCGCCCGAGGAATCTACCGTATTCATTGGTGGCTGATGCACAAATACAAATATTGGTTTTTTGCCACTTTTCTTATTGGCCTTCTCTAATTCTTTTTCTAACCACGTAATTGTCTCTTCCGAGTATGTAGCATAATTACTGCCATTACTTCCATCAGATGAAACACCTATGAACTGGTATCCCCCCACTCTGATGGAATTATTGCTACTTTCCAAATCAAACGCTGTCAAAAAACGTTGTTTTAACTCTTCTAACGAACTTGGAGTTGGAGAAATAGCTGTTCCACCATCCCAATATTCATGGTTATCTGCTGTCACTAAAAGTTTTGGTGCTGTTTTTTTATTTGGGAAAACTTCTTCAAAAATTCGATTAAATGTTTTGTATGCTTCTTCTTGCCCGCAATCAACGATATCACCGTTAACCGCGATTAAATCAACGTCGTTTTCCTTGTAATAAGTAAGTGCTTTTCTTAAATTTTCCTGTCGCTGTGCGTCATTATCTCTTTGACTTACAATCAAATGCACATCACTAATAACTCCAAACACAACTTCTTTATTACCACACCCCACACTACTCAACATAATTCCTAGCATAACTAATACAAGTATTGCCGCACTTATTTTTTTCATCATCTCTACCTCACAATCATTTTTGTTTTTTTATTGTGACGCCTTTTCAGACGTTTCACCTTTAATTTCATCAATCATCAATATTTTCACAACAAATTCTGAAATCTGTGTTTCTTCTATCGAAAATACATTATTTTTATCTCCAGACACTTTAAAGTTCATAATTTCCGGCTTATCATAAGTCACATTTTTATATGCCTTTTCCAACAATTCATAGGAGTGATTCAAAAAGCTCTCCTCTATCTGTTTCTCTATCTGCTTTTTCTTAGTATTTTTATACTTTACTTTTGCTGCTTCTTCCAAAAATGTATCTGCTTCTTCCTCCAGTGCTTTTACAAACTGTGGGAACACATCCGCTTGCTGGTAAGAAACTGTCACTTCCATCTCTCTGCGTTCAACAACCTTCACTTGCTCCACCTGATATTTCATAGTTTTAAAAATGTCTTTGCAAAGATCTTTGTATTTTTTTCTAATTTCCTCATCTGCTTCCACACCGCTTAATACATTTTTATCCAAGAAATTCTCTATTCCATCCTCATAATGTTTTTGTAATTCCTCTGCGGTCTGATCTTTAATAAGCACTGCAGCCTGTGCAACATCTCCTTTAAAAGTCTCATCTAAAACAGCTTGCACATACTTCCTTGCATCGAAGACTTCCCACGTACTGACATAATACATCCCACCAATCAATGCCAATACACATATCGCAGCAACTATTGATTTGATTTTACACAAAAAATGCCTCACACCATCTCTCCCTTCTACTTTTTTATTAAGCTTCTATAATAATCTCATGAATATATTTTCTCAACGTAGGGGCTGACACATACTGTTTTCTTCTCTCTGCGAACTCGCTTTCATGGTCAAAATGAAGATGCCCTGCAAAAATCGCCTCCACATTGCTTTCTTCACTTTTCACAAATTCACAAAACTGTTTTGTTAAATCACTATCTTTCTCATCACCCAATCCAAAATATTCTAAGCCATTTTCCCCCCAAGTTATCTTTATAGGCGTTATGATCTCTTCAGTAATAATTGGCACATGCATCAAAAGAAAAATCGGTATATTCTTTGTCGCTTGTCCTTTTATGAAAGAAAATTGTTCTTCCGTAATCTTTTTGTCGCTATTGTCAATCCCAACTATGAGAAATTTTTCATAATCTTTCACCCAATAAGACGGATTTCCTTGCATCATATTCTTATAATATGGATAATAAACGTGTGTATCAGGAATTGTCGTCACATAACTTGCCCCTTCATGATTGCCATACACATATAAAATATCTACGTTTTTTTGTTGAAACTGTTCTTCCATATAGCGCGTTGTACTCTCATGAAAGAAATCTGCGCAATCTCCCGCTATCAACAACGCATCCACTTTTTCCATTTCTGCATTTTTCAATACTTCTCCAAACACTTCCAAAGGCGGAATGTTATTTGTATTCCACTTTTTCGCATGTTCACGAGCCTGTTCTTGATCTTCCTCCGCATCGTCAGGATACGCATATACTATATGGCAATCGGAAACATGCCAAAAACGATACTTCTTTGTCAAGCCTGGCACTTGAATATGTGTACGTTTTATTTCCATTTCATCATTGAAATTCATAACTATGTCCTTTCCTACTATCTTGCAATAATAGCCGTTCTTATTCCTTCTGCTTTTTTCAAATCACACAATACTTCTATTTGCTTTAACGAAAAATCAATAGCCGTTCCCATACCTCTACTTGTAATAATATGATCTGATACCACAACGCTATCTGTTACATACTCACCGCAAATTAATTCTTTTTCCATGCTTGGATAACAAGTTGCTTTTCTTCCTTTCAAAAGGCCAAGCTTCCCAAATACAGTCGGTGCTGCACAAATGGCTGCAATGTATTTCCCTTCCTTATCAAATGCTTTTACTGCCTCGCACACACCTGCATGTTCTCCCAAGTGAATCGTCCCTGGCATCCCACCTGGTAAAACTAACATATCTTGCTCTTTCATCTCTACTTCTTCTATTAAAACATCTGCCTGTACTATAATTCCATGAGCTCCATGGATATCTTTTCGTCCTGTAATAGAAGCTGTAGTCACCGTAATCCCTGCTCTTCGAAGCAAGTCCACAACAGTAAGCCCTTCAATCTCCTCAAATCCATCTGCTAAAAATACACATACTTTTTTCTCCATTTTTTCATACCTCCACTTATTTCATTATCCACTTTTCTAGCTTCTTTGTCACGCTTTTTTTATTCTCCGCGCAACATTTCGCTTTTATATTCAATATTTTAGCCTCTTCAGCAGCTATATCTCCTAATCCTTTTAGATATAGCTGCTCATTTTTCATTATTTTAATCAGAAAAATCGCTCTCTTACAGCTATATATGACTTTTCCACCTCTACTAGATGCCACAATTCCTTCTATATAAGACTTTTAGACATCTATATCAACACTAACAAACAATTATAGATGCTGACATTACTCATTTTCATCCAAAACACCCTGTTTTGAGCATATAGATTTCTAAATTTAGTTTCTTATAGATGCCATTCTCTACTTTTACTTGTTTTTCTTTTATCACGCCTCTATAATAAAACAAAAAAAACAGAAACGGAAAATGATTATGGAAATTGAACGCAAATATTTAATTAAAGAAATGCCACAAAACCTAGAAGACTATCCATGTCGCCATTTAGAACAGGGATATCTAAACACATCGCCGGTGGTTCGTATTCGAAAAGATAACGACAAATATGAGCTTACATATAAATCGAAGGGATTCATGGTGCGCGAAGAATATAATCTCCCCCTTACCCAAGAAGCCTATGAACATTTGAAAACAAAGATTGATGGACGTCTTATCGCCAAAAAACGATATATGATACCTTATAACGGCTATACCATCGAATTAGACATCTTCCAAAATGATTTATCGCCTCTCACACTTGCAGAGGTGGAATTTCCTTCTGAAGAAGAGGCGAATACCTTTATTGCTCCGGAATGGTTTGGTGAGGATGTGACCATGTGCGGGCTATATCACAATAGTGCATTAAGTAAATTAAAATAACAAAAACGAATTAATCTTCTATTCAAAAACTAAGGCTGAATATGAGATCACCCTCTCATATCCAGCCTTTCATTTTTCGTTTTTTTATTTTTACCTAATCCCTACTACTTTGTAGGTCTTTAATTTCTTCCAATGTTGGCATTACCCTTAATGCTCCCTTTTTGGTAGTAATCAAAGCTGCTGCCGCATTAGCAAATTCAAGCATTTCCTTTATAGCCTTTGTCGATAAGGTTTCGAAATCGTGAGATAATATCCCGTGCAACATACAAGCCATAAAAGTATCTCCCGCACCGGTTGTTTCAATTGTATTTTCTAACACAAACGCATCCGCATATACAACACTATCTTTATAATAAGCCAAACTTCCTTTTTTTCCAAGAGACACTAGCACGAATTGAATATCATATGTTTCTGCCAAATATTTCGCTGCATCCACATAATCGGTCTTCCCTGTGAACCATTCAATTTCGTCATCAGAAATTTTCAACACATCACAATAGTGCATTCCATATTCCATTTGTGCTCGTAATTTTTCCAAAGAATCCCATAATGGCATTCGTATGTTCGGATCAAAAGAAATCAAGAGTCCATTTTGTTTTGCAACATCTAGTGCATATTTGGTCGCTTCTCTATTATTGTCATCCGTCATAGACAAGGTTCCAAAATGAAATACTTTTGCTGATTTAATAAGTTCTTCAGTCACTTCTTCTTTGTTTAACATCATATCCGCACCTGGTTTTCTATAAAAAGAAAAATCTCGGTCTCCATCAGCTAATGTTTGAACAATCGCAAGAGTTGTATGGACTTTCTCATCATACTTTAATGCTTGCGTATCTATTCCCACTTCCACCAAGGCTTGTTTCAATTGATACCCAAAAGCATCCGCACCAACTTTACCTATAAATGCTACTGTTCTATTTAATTTTGCCAGCATAGCCAATACATTGCAAGGTGCTCCGCCTGGATTGGCCTCAAATGTAGGATTTCCTTGATTACTTAATCCATTTTCTGTAAAGTCAATCAGCAATTCGCCCAATGCAATCACATCATAATTTTTCATTTTCTTTCACCTCTTGCTGTTTTACTGCCAAAGCAATGGATACATTTATCGGGCTATATGGAATCAACACTGCCTGTAGGGCATGGTAGATATCTGATTTCCCTGGCCACACTGTTCCTATCACACAATTCTTCTCATCTAATTGGTGAAACCACGATCCATGCACATGGTCTAACACTTTGTCATCCAAGTATTCCATAAACATTGCGTAATCAGTCGCATATTTATCCTTCCCCGTCGCACGATACAATACAGCGGCTGAATTAATCGCTTCCGCTAATGTCCAGTGCATTCTGTCGTGTACAATTGGGTTTCCTTCCCAATCTGTAGTATATACGATTCCAGGATTTCCATCACTATTCCATGCATCAGCAACTGCTGTATTATATAGATTTTCTGCTATCGCAATATAATCATGCGAAGTAGAGCTGTCCTTATCACTTGACGTTGCCCATTGTGTAATAAGTCTTGCCCATTCCAATCCATGTCCTGGTGTTGCCCCATATGGTTTGAATTGGTCGTCTGGTTTTTCTTTATTGCATTCCAAATCCGGTATCCAATCTTCTGTAAAGTGTTCTGGAATTCTCCAGTGGTTATCTTTCGCCCAGTTCACAACTTTTTCGATAATTCTTCCCGCTCTTTCACGGTATATTTCATCTTGTAATACATCTGCGACTGCCAAAAACGCCTCGACTGTATGCATGTTAGCATTGATTCCACGGTACGTATCCAAGATGGTAAAGTCTGTATCCCATGTATCACATGAAAGTCCTTCATTTTGATCCCAGAATTTTTCATCATAAACTGCTAACGCTTTCTCCAACAATTCTTTTGCACGCGGTCTTCCAGCAAGTAATGCTGATGTCCCAGCAAGTATTACAAACGCATGAGCATAACATTGCTTGTTAGGAAGGATTTCATTATTCGCTGTTAAGCCTGCATACCAACCACCATTTTTCTTATCATGCAATTCCTCTAGGAGTCCTTCAAGCGCAGCATCCACTAGCTCTTCGCTACCTTCATGCCCTAGGAACGCCCCTATACTATATACATGTGCCATGCGACATGTGATCCATGTTTCACGGGGTCTATCTTTCCACGGGGTCCCTTCGTCTCCAAGATAATAGGAACTTCCTCCTGGTGAAGGAAATTCATGCCCAAAGTTTAGTAAAACATCTCTTATTTGTACTAAAAACTCTTTGTTTTCC
>JAZRCJ010000063.1:0-4344 GCA_045659705.1 Faecalimonas sp. | reverse complement strand
AATGTTCCTCCCCAGATAATGAGGTCACCAGGAAACTGTAGCCAAACCATATTTAAAATGACAGTCCAATTGGCAAAATCCGAATCTGCCAAAAGTTCCGGCGTATAATCCAAATGCATCCATTCTTGCAAGGACTGTGCAATCACACCATGTACACCTACAATTTGCTCAAACACAAGTGCCACTGCCACAGAAAAGATGATGGTTGGAAAGAAAAATACAATTCGATAAAAACCGGCAAACGGTATCTTCTTATATATAAAATACGAAACAAGTACTTTAAACGGAAACGTCACAAATAAAACACCAAATGTAAGGAACGTATTAATCAATGCCATTTTAATATCAGATGATTCCATTTGAAATTCATCAATTAATCGTAGGAAGTTTGCAAAAGACACTTCCCCATAACCATCCGTAAATGCCATTAATATTGATGAAAGATTTGTATTAATATAAAACATAATCCAGTTAATAATCGGCACTGTTATTCCAAATAAAATAAAGCATAATCTAAGTTTATTAATCTTACCGTTTTTACTTTTTATCTGCATTCTTTTTCCCCTTCGTTATAATCCATGCTCCGCAAGCAAAGGCGGCTATCAAAATGAGTGCGCCAATTCCAACGATTGCATACGACATGAAATCATAATTTTGAATAGCAGAAGCATCTGTATATTCTACTTTCTCCCATTTTGCATACAATGTAGCCGACTCCGTCACAACCTTATCAAAGTCATACTCTTCACCGTCTGACGTATACCATCCCAAGAACGTATTGCCGTCCAACTTCGGATCAGTTGGGCGCATAGCCACATAACCATCTTCCGCATCTATAATCTGTGTTTCAATCTCATTATTCTCTCCAGCTTCAAAGGCAAGTCTATAAGTCCCCAATCTCCAATATGTCTTCTCTGTCTTACCTTTAAAGAAACGATACATATAATCATAGTCGATTTTTTTATCATTGATAGAGACTGTCAAAACATCTTTTTCCACTCGGTAGATGCCATCTTCGGTATTTCCATTTTCTGTATACTTTAATGTCTGTTCTTCATAAAGCGCATACAAAGAATCATCCTCTTTACATGCATACATAGCTTCACATCCCGAATAATCTTCCAATTCACCATAATGGAGAATTTCACATGGCTTGTTACACTGCACGCTTAGATTATTCTTGTTGGAGTCGTAACATTTGAAATCAGTGAGTTCAATATTGACAGGGAAATTAGCACCTTCACCAAACCATAAGGAATAGAAATCTCCATCTTTTACAAATGTTCCGTAACTTTCCGCCAGTGTAATATATGATACTTTACCCTTTGCCGTCTTCTGAATTGTTACATCATAGGTGTCCTGTCGTTTTTCAAAAAGAAATAAGTACTCTGCTCCTACTTCTAAGAGAGGTCCTGCATCTATCTTTTTCGGGTCGTATTCATACTTATTGAAATGCATCAATCCACTTTCATACGGATATCCTAAAAGCGGAGCATTGTTATGAATAACTCCGGTCTGATACACATGAGTTCCTTTCGAAGCCTTTACTTTGTATTCCATATAGACTGTATTACTCGTAGGAGCTTTTTTGTTACTAATTGCCACTGAAGCAGTATCTTTCACTTTAATTGTATAGGTGTGTCCTACCTTCGTATCCTTTGCTATCGGATTCTCGCGTCCTACATTTGCATTTCTTCCTCCGGTAATCTGCACACCCAAGTCATTACCATCCTTGTCATAGCAGCGCACCTTTACAAGCTTCCCGGAAAAATTCAATGCGCCAAAGTAAACACCGAAATATCCCAAATCTGTCTTTACCTCTCCAAAATCTTCATCAAACTCTATATACTTTGATTTTTTCGTCTGGTCTTTATCCGCTTCTGCCCAGCCAACTTTATAGGTATAACCATCTTTTGTAATTTTAAATTTGAAAAAATATGTATTGCCCTCTACCAGCAATCTATTTGCATTTGTAAGCTTATAAAGTCCCCCTTTTCCATCTTCCGTTGTTACATAAGGATAAGGTGAGGTCTGATTGTTTGTTCCGATAATTCCCTGGTTGTTGAACTGCGTCTTCTCCGTGTTAAGGCTTTCCACCGTATAAGTCATATAATATTCCGTTCCCACCTTGCTTCCGATAGAACGCCTGTTATAAATAAACAAATCAGAGCTTTCGTTCATCTCCACGTAATAATTTGTCTCACTGTGCTTGACATCATTTTTCGCCATTACCGTTCCTACAAAACTGTATAAAAGCATCAGTGTAATCAGCACAAACGAAACACCTTTTTTCATTTGTCTCTTTTTCATAGTCCTGCTCCCTTCTTATAATTTGATATGAATGTTATACATTCCTGTTTTTAATTCTGTTTCTGAGCTTCCGTCTCCAAAGTGATAATCTTTCGGCAGTTCAATTACTCCATGCATAGTATCCGGCACTGTCACATTTAAACAGACGCCATTTTGTGTTCTATTCCATATCACATGAATTTCTCCGTCCAACGAAAAATATCTTGCCTCTGCATAATCTAACCCTTTCACAAAGTGTGGTTTTATATCTACATGATGAATATCTTTGCTCGTCGGGTTAAATCGAATACCGCCGAGATAATAATAGAACCATGCCGATACATCTCCCCAGAAGTGATGATTTCTGGAAAGCTCCTGTGCACCTTCCGGAAGAAAATGTTCCCAAAGCGTTGTAGAACCATCTCTCATCATCCAATTTCCGTAGGAAGGAAAATCCGGTCGTACAATCATGTGATATGCCAAATCACTATAGCCATACTCTGAGAGCAATCTAAAGATAACTCTTCCTCCAAGTATCCCCGTACCGATATGATTGTCCGCCCTCTCAATCTGTTTCAAAAGATGTGCGAACGCTGCCGGTTTTTCATCTTCATCAAACAATCCATTATATAAAGCCATTGCCTGAGCTGTCTGTGTATCGCCTTTTACAATCAAAGATTCTTTGTCAATCAAATGTGTTCGGAATGCTTTTCTTAAGCGCTCACTAAACAGTTTTGCAAATTGCCTTTGCTCCTCCATCCCAAGAACACCATAGATAAATTCTGCTTTTCTTGCACTGTCAATGGAATAGATCGTATCTGTTACTACCAGAGGTGTATCAAACTGGTTTCCTATCCTTCCGGCTTGACACCAATCACCAAGTCCATATTCTATCAAACCATCTTCTCTTACCTTTGTAGACAAAAATGTTAAATATCTCATAAGCGGCTCGGCACTCTTCTCTAATAGTGCCTTGTTCCCACTATACTTATAAAGGTAATAAGGAACATTAACCAATGCCGAATCCCACGCTGGTCCATTCCCCTGGTCTTTTTCATAACCCCAACCTGTCGTTGGAACAATTGCAGGAGGTTGCCCCTTCTCATTTAATGCCTTGAACGCATTGTAACTCCATTCCTCCAAACTTTTTTCCGCTTTTAAGTTGAGCAACAACTGTTCTGAAGATAGCGATATATCTGCTGTCCAACCATTCTTCTCTCTGTGCGGACAATCAGTAGGAAAATAATGAAAATTCGAACAATCTGACAAAACAACCGCTTGTTGAATTTTATTCACTATCTCATCACTACACTGAAATGTGCCTGCCGAACTCAAATCCGAATACAACTCTAAATAAGTTAGTAAGGAAGGTACCGCCTGCTCCGGAGTAATTCCTTTCACCAAAACATAGCGAAAACCATGGTAGGTAAACGTCGGTGTATAAGTTTCTTCCTTTCTGCCTGCACAATAATAGATGTCCTTCTGATGACGACTTTTATTCGGGTCCCAATGGTAACAACTTGTATCATAACTAGGTTTTCCATTGCTGATTAATTCGAAGTGGCGCAAAGAAATCTCCTGTCCCGGAAAACTATCTTTTACACGTAATCTGCAAATACCTGCTGTATTAATCCCAAAATCATAAATATAACCATCTTCATATTCTATAATGCTGACCGGTTCTAATTCTCTGTGCACAACAATTGGATCTACCTCCGATACTCGTAATTCCCCTTTTGGTGCAACAACCCACTTTGCTAACTCCCAATCCAAATCATCAAACTGAACAGTATTCCACCCTTCCGTTTCGAGACGCGCATCATAATACTCACCATAATGCAAATCATCAAACAAAATCGGAGATGCCTTTGTCTTTACTTGCTCATCCGACACAATCACTTCTGTTGTTCCATCTTCATATTCTATTTCTACTTTGAAGCTTACTTGTGGTGATGAACGCCATGGTGCCTTATCAAACTCCCAGACAAATCCTCCAAGTGGGTTTTGCATTCCATTTCCCAACAGAGTTGCCACCAAAGTCGGATCGTAGCCATG
>JAZRCJ010000062.1:0-1948 GCA_045659705.1 Faecalimonas sp. | reverse complement strand
ATACTCATCCCCAAGAACAATAAATCGTTCTCCACTCTGGATCTGAAAAATCTTCCTTGCCTTGTGAGGTATCACAATCTGTCCTTTATCTCCAACTGTCACTACACCAAATACATGTTTACCCTTTGGTGGTACACTAAGACCAATTTCATCTTTCGTATAATTCACTAAATCATCAAGTGTTACATTATAAAGTTCTGCCAACAATATACATTTTGATATTGTCAATAATACTTTACACTTTTTTCTCAAGGATGTTTGAACTATGCTGCATCTACTAATGATGAATAGTATTGTTTCCGTTTTACCATTGGTGGCAGACCACCATTGGCAGTACATATTCTTCGGTTATTCCAATAGCTGATGTAATATCTCCAGATGATTGTTTTTAGTTCCTCTACGGATATCTTTTCAGTATCATACCGGTCATAGAGTAGTTCCTCCTTTAAACGGCCCCACATGCTTTCACAGCGGGCATTATCATGGCATCTGCCACCGGCACTATTCATGCTTTGGCGGATCCCATATCTTTGAATTGCTTTACGGTATAATTCACTGGTGTACTGTGAGCCCCTATCCGAATGCAGAATACAACCACGCATGTCTGGATATGCTTTGTAAGCATTTTCTAATGTTCTTTCGCAGAGAGTAGCTTTCATATTAGTGTCCATTGCCAGACCTACAACAGCTAAATCAAAGCAATCAAAAATAGCGGATACATAAAGTTTTCCATCACGGGCTTTAATTTCAGTCATATCCGTAATGCATTTTTCCAGTGGTTTGTCTGCATGGAAATCACGTTTGATTAAATCGTCTGATTTTCTTGCTTCTCTGTCGGCTTTAGTAATACCATTAGGTTTTCGTTTTGGTTTGTGATTAAGACCTATTTCTTCCATAATTCTGTACACAGTACGTTCACTTGGAATAGAGATTCCTTCCGGTTGCTTTAACTGTAATGCCTGATGCATACGGACTCTTCCATAAGTATCATTACATTCATCCTCTGCACAAATAGAGAGCATTGCTTCTGCTAAAGGCTGATATTTCCAAGGTCTATCCTTAGACTTCAAATAATTATGAAATGCCTGTCTGGAAACACCCAGACTTTTACAATAGAAAGAAATTTTTCCCTTCATTGTGCCGTCTTCTGTTTTGATAGCAATAAACATTAGTCTTTGTTTCTTGCTGACTTCCGACGGCTGGCTGCGAAAAAAGCGCTTGCCTCCTCAAGAAATTCATTTTCTTCTTTTAGGCGGCGAATTTCCTTATCTTGTTCTTTCACTCGCTTCCTGAGTTCTATCAGTTCTTCATTAAGCGATAAAGCATTTGCAGGAGTATGTACTGCTTCCTTAGCTTCCAATCGTCCTTCTTTAAATGCTTTTATCCAGGTATAAATAGTACCGGAGGGCACACCAAGTTCATCGGCTGCTTTGTGGCCGCCGATTTCCTGTGCAAGCTTAACCGCTTGGGCTTTAAATTCTTGATCATAAGATTTTGTGATACGTTTTGATGACATAATATTTTTCTCCTATCTCAATTGATTATATATCATAATCCTTGAGAAGAAGATGTCAATATTTATTGTACAACATCAGATCCTCAATCCCCATGCAAGTAGACAGGTTGCCCTGACTGTCAAAATCGACAGCCAGAACCCTTTTCCCTAAGGATGTAAGAGCATATGCCAAATTAAATGTTGTAACAGTCTTTCCTACACCACCCTTTTGCGAACCGCAAACAATAATCTTTCCTCTCATGAGTTGTACCTTCCTTTCTGCTCAGCTACATATAATCCACGCAAGCGTTCCTTCTCTTCCTCATATCGCTTCTCTAAATTGTGCAATTCTGATTCCATAAAAGCTTTTTCGGCAGCTCTTCTTGCTGCTAACGCTTCATCTTTTGTAATTACAATTTTGCCGTCCTCGCACTGAACCAACACTGCATCTCC
>JAZRCJ010000061.1:0-38692 GCA_045659705.1 Faecalimonas sp. | reverse complement strand
ATCGCTGCCTTATTGATATCCAGCTCATTTCCTTTTAACAGGCAATGTCTGCTTTTTGCAATTTCCGCAAGACATTGATACGGATCCTCTACTTCTACTATATCATATTTCTCTGCTAATGTACCAACATAATTTTTATTTAAGAATTTTATAAGTTCTGCAGACAATTCTTCGATATTCAAAATTTCATCCTTGATAGAACCGATAAACGCCAAGCGCAGCCCCACTGCCTGATCTTCAAACTTTGGCCAAAGAATTCCTGGTGTATCAAGTAGCTCTACATTTTTATTTAAACGTATCCACTGCTTTCCTTTTGTAACACCTGGTTTATTTCCTGTCTTTGCACAGGCCTTTCCTGCAAGAGAATTGATAAATGTAGACTTTCCTACATTTGGAATTCCAACTACCATGGCGCGGACCGGACGATTCAAGATTCCACGTTTTCTGTCGCGTTCCATCTTTTCTTTACAAGCCTCTTGGATAACACCTTGGATGGTTTTCATTCCGCCACCTTTTTTGGAATTCACTTTTACAACGGCATATCCTTTTCCTTTAAAATATTCCGCCCACGCATCGTTCTGGCTGTCCTGCGCTAGATCTGATTTGTTGAGCAAAATCAATCTTGCTTTATGTTTTCCAAGCTCATCAATATCAGGGTTTCTGCTACTGATTGGAATTCTAGCATCCACAAGTTCAATCACCAAATCTATTAACTTAATATCTTCCTGCATCATACGCTTCGCTTTTGTCATATGACCTGGATACCACTGAAAATGCATACTTTTTTCTCCTTTATTTTACAAATCCAACATGTTTTCTCGGTGCAGCTACAAACCAAACTTTTCCTTCGATTTCCGACCGTTTCACATATCCAACCTCAGCACTTCTGCTGTCTTCGACCCCTGTCCTATCATCGCCAAGCACAAAGTATTCATCACTGCCTAGCTTGACTGCTTCATTTATAAGTCCCACATCTTCTATCTTAGTGGTCTTGTACTTTTCTTTGATTTTCTTTCCATTAATATAGACACTTCCATCTTTTAACTCCACGGTCTCACCCGGAAGTCCTACAATTCGCTTGATATAACAATAAGACTTTTTATTTCCATTTGGATAGAATGCAATCACATCGCCTCTGTCCGGTCTGCTTGCATTATATATAATCCTGTTTAACAAAGTAACATCTCCGTTTTCCAACACAGGTTTCATAGAATCGCCAATCGTACGAACTCGCTGCCCAAAATACCAAACAAGTACAAATGCAATTAAACATACGATGGCTATCTCAAATGTCCATTTTAAAATCTTAATTAAAATATCAATATCAAAATAATGCCTTCTTCTTTCTTTTCCAAATGACAAATCACTCATTGTATCTCTCCGAATACAAAAAAGGAACAAGTACAATATTTACTTGTCCCTCTTTACGCATTTACTATTTTACTAATTCTTTAACTTTCGCTCTCTTACCTACGCGTCCTCTTAAGTAGTTAAGTTTTGCTCTTCTTACTTTACCTTTACGAACAACTTCTACTTTTTCAACGTTTGGTGAGTGTAATGGCCATGTTTTTTCTACGCCTACACCGTTAGAAAGCTTTCTAACTGTAAATGTCTCTCTTGTGCTTCCACCCTGTTTCTTAAGTACAACACCTTCGAAAACCTGGATTCTTTCACGATTACCTTCTTTGATTTTACCGTAAACTCTTACAGTATCACCTACGTTAAATGCAGGAACTTCTGCTTTTAACTGTTCAGCTTCGATTTTTCTAATAATATCGTTCATTGAGTGACCTCCTTATATTTTGGACGTTCTTAATACACCTTTTGTATCAGAGGACCATCTCTTTCTTCTCACAACCTTGGTAATTTTACCACACTTCTTCTTCGTTTGCAAGTACTTTTTTCGCCAATTCTCGTTCTTTTTGTGTAAGTTCTGCTTTTAGCAGTAAATCCGGTCTTCTCTGCGCTGTTCGAATAACCGATTGCTCTCTTCTCCACTTTTCAACATTGGCGTGATGTCCGGAAAGCAAGATGTCCGGCACTTTTTTCCCATGCCATTCTTCTGGTCTTGTATACTGTGGATATTCTAGCAGATTATCCTGAAAGCTTTCAAACTCTGCGGATGCATCGTTGTGAAGCACTCCCGGAACTAATCTCGAAATAGCATCAATCATAACCATTGCTGGAAGTTCTCCTCCGGTCAACACATAATCTCCGATAGAAACATAATCGGTTACGATTTCTTCTAATACTCTTTCATCGATTCCTTCATAGTGACCGCACAAAAACACCAACTCTTCTTCCTTGGCAAACTCTTCTGCCATACTCTGAGAAAATGTCTGCCCTTGTGGTGACAAATAGATGACTCTCGGTGTTTTTCCAGTCTTTTCCACGACAGACTGGTATGCTCCATAAACAGGTCCCGCCTGCATCAACATACCGGCACCGCCACCATAGGTATAATCATCCACTCTATTATGTTTGTTCTCTGCAAAATCACGGATATTGATTGCCTCTATGGACAACAATCCTTTTTCCACTGCTCTGCCAATGATACTGGTTTTTAATCCATTAAGCACCATTTCTGGAAACAGCGTTAAAATATGAAAATTCATACTACACCAATCCTTCTAACAAATGAATTGTCATCTTCTTTTCTTCTATGTCTACATTGAGGATGCACTGTTTGATAGCCGGAACAAGGACCTCTTTTCCGTCGGCCATATCGATTACGTACACATCGTTGGCCCCAGTCTCCATAACATCTTTTAAAACGCCGAAGCTTTTACCATCTTCCGTAAAGACCTCCATGCCAATCATGTCTGCAATAAAATACTCATCCTTCTGTAATTTCACCGCATTCTTTCGATCTACCAAAAGGCTTTTCCCTTTGTACTTCTCAATATCATTTATATTATCTATGCCTTTAAATTTGAGAATGGCAAACTGTTTAAAAAACTTTACACTCTCAATTTCTAATGGCATATGCTCTTTTCCTGTGTCAAGAATAACATTTTTTAATTTTTTAAATCTTTTTACATCGTCTGTTGTGGGAAATACTTTTACTTCACCACGCACACCGTGGGTAGAAGAGATTATCCCTACCTGTAACAATTGTTCCATATTGTCTCCTTTTAGTTCTGTACACTCTGTACAGGATAACAAAGAGACACCGCACTAGGCGATGTCTACAATTACCTTTTTGTCTTCCTTCGCAGCCGCTGCTTTTACAACGGAACGGATTGCTTTTGCAATTCTTCCTTGTTTACCGATTACTTTACCCATATCTGAATCAGCAACACGAACTTCAATGACAATTGTCTTTCCTTCCATTTTTTCGGTAACAACAACGCTGTCCGGATCATCAACTAATGCTTTTGTAATTACTTCTACTAAAGCTTTCATTATACGACCTCCATCTAGCAGTTCTTATTTTTCGATACCAGCTGCTTTAAAAATCTTACCAACTGTTTCTGTTGGCTGTGCACCATTCTGTAACCATTTTTTAGCTGCTTCTTCATCTACTTTGAATACGCTTGGTTCCTTTGTTGGATCATAAGTTCCGATTTCTTCGATGAATCTTCCATCTCTTGGAGATCTAGCGTCAGCTACAACGATTCTATAGAAAGGAGCTTTCTTCTGTCCCATTCTTTTTAATCTGATTTTTACTGCCATGTTCTTTCACCTCTTCTTATTATTTTTGTTTGTTATCTATGTGTTAAAAAGGAAGTCTAAACTTTCCTCTTTTACCACCTTTGCCACCCATCATACCTGGGAACTGTTTCATCATCTTTTTCATCTGTTCAAACTGTTTCACCAGACGATTGACTTCTGCGATGTCAACTCCTGCTCCCTTTGCAATACGATGTTTTCTTGAAGGATTTAAAATATCCGGATTGCGACGTTCTTTTATGGTCATAGAATAAATAATGGACTCTATTCTTGCCATCTGCTTTTCGCCTGCATCCATATCCTCATCTTTCATCTTGACATTGCCCATGCCAAGTCCCGGCATCATACTCATCACGCTGGATAAGCCGCCCATCTTTTTCATCTGTTGCATACTCATCAGATAGTCTTCAAAATCAAACTGGGCCTTTTTCATCTTTCTGGTCATCTCTTTGGCCTGCTCTTCGTCAATGCCTTCGCCTGCTTTTTCAATAAGGCTTAGCACATCACCCATACCCAAGATTCGAGATGCCATTCTGTCCGGATAGAACTGTTCCAAATCGGAGAGTTTTTCTCCCATACCAACATAAAGTATCGGTCTTCCCGTGACTGCCTTGATAGATAATGCAGCACCGCCTCGGGTGTCACCGTCAAGCTTCGTCACAATCACGCCGTCAATGCCTATCTTTTCGTTAAAACTCTGAGCCACATTGACTGCATCTTGACCAGTCATGGCATCTACCACCAAAATGGTCTGATGCACATTTACTTTTTCTTTGATCTCCTGCAATTCAGCCATCATATCTTCATCTACATGAAGACGTCCTGCCGTATCCAGAATCACCATGTGATTGCCGTGTTTTGCAGCATGTTCCAATGCCGCTTTTGCAATGTCTGAAGGCTTATGGTTTTCTCCCATAGAGAATACCTCTACGCCCTGCTTTTCTCCATTTATCTGTAACTGTTTGATTGCAGCCGGACGATACACGTCACAAGCTACCAGTAATGGATTCTTTCCTTTTAATTTAAATTTTCCTGCCAATTTTGCAGTGGTGGTCGTCTTACCTGCACCTTGTAGACCTGCCATCATAACAACGGTAATCGCCTGTCCCGGCTGTAACTGAATCTCGGTTGTCTCAGAACCCATAAGTTTTACAAGTTCTTCATTTACAATCTTGATTACCATCTGCCCAGGATTAAGACCGTTCATCACGTCTTGCCCTACGGCACGTTCCTGTACATCCTTTACAAACCCTTTGACTACCTTAAAGTTTACATCGGCTTCTAAAAGAGCCATCTTCACTTCTTTTAATGCTGCCTTGACATCATCTTCTGTAAGGCGCCCCTTACTGCGAAGACTTTTGAATATATTTTGAAGTTTTTCTGATAAACTGTCAAATGCCATTCTATAACTCCTCTATTATCTCACCCGAAATCTTTTTTATCTCTGTAAGACTTGGCTGTTCTTCTTCTAACAACCTGTCAATCTGATGTACTTTTTCTTTGATTGCAAGAAATTTTTCTACCAAATGTAACTTTTCTTCGTATTCTTCCAAGGTCTTATTGCAACGTTTAATCAAATCGTGTACGCCCTGTCTTGAGATACCTGCATCCTGTGCGATTTCGCTTAAAGATAAATCTTCTACGATGAATTGTTCATAGATTTCTTTACGGTGGGCAGTAAGTAACTCCCCGTAAAAATCATATAACAATGTCTGCTTTAAAATCTCATCCATTTTTATCACCTTTGGTATCATAACAGATACTCCTATTAGTGTCAAGAATTTTTTCTTGACATTTATTTTATTTTTAACAACCTCTCCACATTCAATAGTCCCCACCCCTGTTGATTCCTTGGCAAGTGTAAATCTGTGCAGCTCTCCCTAAGGCGCAACTTCACCTCCACATTACTCATATCCGGATATTTTGACAGTAGATTTGCGATGGCACCCGATACTACAGGCGTTGCCATAGATGTACCACTCTTTGATACATAAGGCAATTCTCGTCCTTTTACATAGTTCGCATTGCAAGAAAAAATATTGGTCCCAGGAGCAATCACATCCGGCTTACAGACACATTCCTTTGTGGGTCCCTGGCCGGAATATTGTTTCTTATTTCTTGTATTTGGCAACGCACCCACCGTAATTACCTTTTTGCTAATTCCAGGAATTGTAATTGTACCTTTTTCTGGTCCTTTGTTTCCAGCAGCAGTCACTACTACCACGCCTGCATCCCACAATGCCTCCACGCCATTCAAAAGTCGTTCTTCGTCCATCTTGTCTGTGGTTTTACTCATGCCGGCAGAAATGTTGACAATCCGAATGTTGTATGCTTTTTGATTTTCCAACACCCACCGAATGGCCTTCATAATATGATTCACTTTTCCATCGCCTTTTTTATCTAACACCTTGCAAACAACTAATTTTGCCAGTGGAGACATCCCCATTTGTTTACCTACAATAATTCCACATACATGGGTCCCATGTCCACTGTCGTCATAAGGCATCACATAGCCATTTACCGCATCATAAAATGCAAGAATCTGCCCTTTAAACTCTGGGTGTGGCGCAATCCCGGTATCTAAAACCGCCACACAAACGCCCTGACCCAAATATTTATTTATAATAGTGTCATCACACCAATATTGGACAAGTTTTTTTACAGATTTCATGATGCATCCCCAGCCCTTTTTTATTAAGATATGAAGGGTCATTTAAAAGGGCAACAAAAAAGGCAACTCATTCGAATTGCCCTCTGCCATATAGTGTTATTTATTTACTTTATTTCTAATCTTTTCAAATACCTCTTCATGCGTATATCTCACAGAAGTTGTTTCAGCTAGTTTATCAGCCTCATTTAACGCCAGTTCTACACTTTGTACTAATTTCGAATAAGAATCTAAGCTTAATACGACCATAGTACCATAACCATTTTTAGTCAAATACACAGGCTCTCCTCCACTAACTGCCTTTTCTATATCTGTAAACTTATTTCTCAAATCTGAAACCGGTCTAATCTGCATTGCATCAACCTCCTTATCATAATTTTATCTTAATATTATCACAATTATGTTTTCTATATTATATATTGTTCCCTGCTAAATGACAAGTGTAAAATTCTGTCTATTATATAAAAATCTACGGACTTCCATAACTTTATTCTGTCCATCATCTATTACGACATAATATATAACATAGTTTTTTACATAAATCCGATAGTACGGATATCTTCTTTCATTTATAGAATGATATCTCTCAAATGCTTCCGCAATCGGTCTTCTTTCAAGTATTGCTTTTTCCACATCATCAATCAATTCTTTAGCCGCTTGTGGATTTTCTAATTTTTCGGCAATATACATCGCCTTATTCTCCAAATCTTCATAAAATGATGGTAGATATCGCAAAACATAAGTAGAATCTGTCATATCACAAATACCTCCTTCCCCATATTCTATTTCATCAACTTGAAATCCCTGGCTGACTTGCCATAAAATTCAGATGTGCTAATAAGCACCAAGGACATATATGTTTGATTAAACATGTCCGAAATTTGATGTAGATATATACTAACACAAAGAAATAACCCCAGCAATAAAATCTTTTTATCATTTTTCTTTTTTATGGAAACATAGATAAGCCCTACGACATATAGTGAAGTGTAAACAAAAATATATGGAGGATTCACAATGAGCGATTTAAGTGCAACAAACTGTGGATGTGATTGCGAAAGACAAGGAAGATCTTCTTGCGGTAACAATTCTTGTATCTGGATTATCTTACTTCTTTTATTCTGTGGCGGATGCGGTAACGGATTCGGTCGCGGAAATGGTTGTGGAGACGATAGCTGTATCTGGATCATCATTCTCTTATTCTGCTGTGGCGGATGGGGAAATGGTTGCGGCAACACATTCGACAACAACAACAACTGCTGCTGTTAATACTTCCTTATGTCAGGGAAAGGGGATTAGAGCTTTTGCTCCATCCCCTTTTTCTCATTTTCCTGCTTTTCTGTTTCCTCTTCTCTCTTCTTTTTCAGCATACATTCTTCATCCAATTCATAAACTGCATTTCCATCTATAATTAGTTTTCTACCCATGTTTTTCGCCTCCTACTTATTATCCTATTATTATATGATAGTTTCATAATTTTGCTTTTCTATTCATATATATTTACAAGCATAGGAAGGAGGGGTTTTTATGGACAGAAAAGATATGGATATTGTAACACCCTTTGACCAACTCACTTCTTCTAAAAATCTTCGCATGATGAAATTGATGATTCCATACATAGCTCCGGATTCCCAGCGTTTTCTTGCTGTCTACATCCGCTTTTTAGAATTGCAACATACCATCCATTATTTTCAATCTTTTGGTTCTGGTGTTCACACGCAAAATTTCTCCAGTGCAAGTACATCCCCTATGGAGATGTTTCAGGAAATTGCACCCTATATGTCCTCTGAATTTGCGGAAACTTTTGACCAGGTATCGAATATGATGAATATGATGGAAATGATGCAATCATTCCAAGGCGAAGGCAGTGACCCGATGGAAATGTTCGGTTCTATGTTTTCCCAAGATATAAATGAAGAAACAATTAATGAAGGAGATGAAACATATGAACGAATGGATGAACAATCCTCTATTTGAAAATTTAGACCCTGTAAAACGTGAATTAATTCAAATGGCCGCTGAGAAAACAGCCGGCAAGTCCGGTAACGCTATGGCAACAACTATGATGTCCCTTGTTACATCCGCAAACAAAAAAGGAATTCGCTTTACACCAGAAGAAATGACTCTCATTTTAGATATGCTAAAAGACGGTAAATCACCGCAGGAAAAAGCTAAAATTGACCAAACGGTAAACCTCGTAATGGGAATGATGAAACGAAAAACCCCGACTAAATAAGTCGGGGTACTCTTACCGGTTTATCATTTTCATCTAATGCTACCATGCAAAACATGGCCGTATTTATCTGCTTACGCTCTCCTCTTCTGTTTTCCACAAACGTATCCACCTGTACCTTCATAGAAGTGTTTCCCACAGAAACCATTTTCCCTACAATCGTTACCATCTCGTTTTGATAGGCACCTTTCAAAAATGTCAAGTTATCTACTGCCGCAGTGGTAACATTTGTCATACAATGACGCTTTGCCACTATGCCTGCAACTTCATCAATCCACTGCATTAAAATACCACCAAACAAACGATTTGCACCATTCAAATGGTTCGGTCTTACAACATGAACTGTCTCTGTTATGGAATCTTCTACTCTTTTTGTTTCTATACACATATTTTTATCCTCTTTATCTTTTTATTTCCATAGCATTTTATCACAATTTCTGTTATACTTCAATTGTTGCGAAAAAATACCAGAAAATACTAGAGGAGATTTTTATGCGAAATATCAAACTGACGATCGAATATGATGGAAGTCGTTATCAGGGCTGGCAGCGCCTGGGAAAAGACGAATCCACCAATACGATTGCCAATAAACTACTAGAAGTGATTAAAAAGATGACAAACGAAGATGTAGAACTATTTTGCGGTATGCGCACGGAAGTCGGCGTTCACGCTTATGCTCAGATTGCGAATTTCAAAACCAATTCAGATATGAAGCGTATCGATATGCTCCATTATCTGAACCGCTATCTTCCAATGGATATTGCTGTTATCGATTTAGAAGAAAAACCAGAGCGTTTTCATGCTTCTTTAAATGCTTCTTCCAAGGTATACACCTATCGATTGGCTGTGGGCAATGCCCCTAGCGTATTTGAACGCAAATATGTATATCACATATTTAAGGAACCGGATGTCAACTCTATGAAGCAGGCTGCTCTTACTTTGATTGGGAAGCACGATTTCAAATCTTTTTCCACGGTAAAGAAAAGCAAATCTACCGTCAAGGAGATTTTTGACATTGATATCTATCACGCAGGAACGGAAATTCAGATTACCATCCATGCAAATGATTTCTTACACAACATGGCACGCATGATCATCGGAACGCTCCTTGACATCGGCCTAGGTGTTCGAAAGAAAGAGGACTTAGACCTTATCTTAGAAGGCAAGGAATGCGCAAGTGCTCCTATCGATGCCAAGGGATTATATTTACAGGAAGTTAGATACCATTAATTTAGGAGGATTAAAATTATGATTAGTACAAGTAATATTACTCTTCGCGTAGGCAAGAAAGCTCTCTTTGAAGATGTAAACGTTAAATTCACAGAAGGAAACTGTTATGGGCTTATCGGCGCAAACGGTGCCGGCAAGTCTACCTTCTTAAAAATCTTATCAGGAAAATTGGAACCTACAAAAGGAGAAGTTATCATTTCCCCAGGGGAAAGACTTTCTTTCTTGCAGCAGGACCATTTTAAATATGATGAATTTATGGTTCTCGACACCGTAATCATGGGAAATAAACGTCTCTATGAAATCATGAAAGAAAAAGAAGCCTTATATATGAAAGAAGACTTCACCGACGAAGACGGTATTAAAGCCAGTGAATTAGAAGGTGAATTTGCCACTATGAATGGTTGGGAAGCTGAATCGGATGCCGCTACCCTCTTAAATGGACTTGGCATTGATACTGATTTGCACTATAAGTTTGTAAAAGATTTGACAGGCCCGGAAAAAGTCAAAGTGTTACTTGCTCAAGCACTTTTCGGAAATCCTGACATTTTACTTTTAGATGAGCCGACTAACCACTTGGATTTAGATGCCATTGCATGGTTGGAAGAATTCTTAATCAACTTTGACAATACCGTTATCGTGGTATCCCACGACCGTTATTTTTTAAATAAAGTTTGTACACAGATTGCAGACATTGATTATGGAAAAATCCAATTGTATGCCGGTAACTATGATTTCTGGTACGAATCCAGTCAGCTTCTTATTCGTCAAATGAAAGAAGCAAATCGTAAGAAGGAAGAAAAAATCAAAGAGCTCCAGGAATTTATTTCCAGATTTAGTGCTAACGCTTCGAAATCCAAACAGGCAACCTCCAGAAAGCGTGCATTGGAAAAGATTCAGCTCGATGATATCCGTCCATCCAGCCGTAAATATCCATATATTGACTTTAAACCAAATCGTGCTATCGGCAACGAAGTGTTAACGGTGGAAGGTCTTTCAAAGACAATTGACGGCGTAAAAATTCTAGATGATTTAACATTTACAATTGGACGTGAAGATAAAGTTGCTTTTGTCGGTGGAAATGAATTGGCTAAAACCGTATTATTCAAAATCTTGACTGGAGAAATGGAGCCGGATGCAGGAACCTATAAATGGGGTGTTACAACAACTCAAGCCTACTTCCCGAAAGATAGTACACAGGAATTTAATAACGACGACACCATCGTAGAATGGCTGATGCAATACTCTGACGAAAAAGATGTCACTTATGTGCGTGGTTTCCTTGGAAGAATGTTATTCGGCGGTGATGACGGTGTTAAAAAAGTAAAAGTACTTTCCGGTGGTGAAAAAGTGCGTTGCCTGCTATCGAAAATGATGATTTCCGGCGCAAACGTACTTGTTCTTGACGAACCTACTGACCACTTGGATATGGAAGCGATTACTGCTCTCAACAACGGAATGATGAAATTCCCTGGAGTACTACTCTTTGCTTCCCGTGACCATCAGATTGTACAGACAACAGCGAACCGTATTATGGAAATCGTTCCTGGCGGAAAACTAATTGATAAGATGACAACTTACGATGAATACTTAGAAAGCGATGAGATGGCAAGAAAACGTCAGACGTATACTATGATGAATGAAGAAGACGAAGATTAAATTTGTTTTCACAAAAAACAAAGGGACGCAGTAACATATACTGCGTCCCTTATTAATTTACTATCGAATTCTTTCTGGGAATCCAACTTTTTTCTGTACTTTTCTAAGTGTCTTTGTTGCAAAGTAATTTGCTTTTTCTGCATTGTTCTTGATAATGCTGTCGATATAAGCTTTATCTTTTTCTAATCTTGCAACTTCATCCTGAAGTGGTTTTAATACAGATACTACTGCTTCTCCCACTGCCATCTTAAAGTCCCCATATCCTTTGCCGTCGAACTCTTTTACAACATCCTGTGGAGCTTTATTTGTACAAGCACTGTAAATGTCAATCAAATTCTTCACGCCAGGCTGTTCGTCACGGTAAAGAATCTGCGCCTCTGAATCTGTCACTGCTCGTTTGCATTTTCTGATAATCGTATCTGGATCATCCATCAGATAGATACTTGCATTGACATTCTCATCTGATTTTGACATCTTCTTTGTAGGATCCTGAAGGCTCATAATCTTTGCTCCAACTTTTCCCACATATGCTTCCGGAACTGTAAACACATCACCATAAACACCATTAAATCTCTGAGCGATATCTCTGGTAAGTTCCAAATGTTGCATCTGGTCAATACCTACCGGAACTACATCTGCCTGGAACAATAAAATATCTGCCGCCATCAAAACCGGATAGGTAAATAATCCTGCATTGATATTATCTGCATGTTTTGAAGATTTATCTTTAAACTGGGTCATACGGTTAAGTTCGCCCATATAGGTATAACAATTTAAAATCCAAGCAAGTTCTGCATGTCCAGAAACATGCGACTGATAATAGATACAATTTTTCTCCGGATCTAAACCTGCAGCTATGTATAAAGTAAGAAGTGCTCTTGCTCTTTTTCTAAGTGTCGCAGGGTCTTGGCGCACCGTAATGGAATGCATATCCACAACACTATAAAAGCACTCATATTCATCACTTAATGTAAGCCAGTTCTTCAGTGCTCCCAAGTAATTACCAAGGGTCAAATTCCCTGTTGCCTGCATGCCACTGAATAATACTTTCTTATCACCAATCATATCTTTCTTCCTCCAAATTTCATCTTTTCCTAGTGTATCACTTCTGCCTTCCTTTCGTCAAGGATAACACACTTCTAATACGCGATAACACTCTCTTTTAAAATGTGGGACTTTCCTCCCTTTACTTCTATCACTGAAAATCCACAATTTTTATATAAGCCGCCAGACCAAAAATCCGCCACGCCTACGCCTTTTATCTTACACATCAATGCGCTTAACATTGCCCCATGAGTAGACAGTAAAATGGTACTATTTGACAAACTTTCATCCGAATACAGTTCTTCCAAAAATTTGCCTGCTCTTTGTAAAACTTCTTCTATACGCTCTCCACCTTCCGGCGCTTCATACTGCTTAGGTGCCGTGAAAAACCGTTTCAAATTATCATCTTGTAATCTTGCCTCTACGCCTTCATAGGAACCAAAATTCATTTCGATAATTCTATCATCTTCTATAATAGGTATTTGTCTATCACCGACTATAATTTGAGCCGTCTCTTTTGCTCTTCGCAAAGGACTAGTATACACCAGGTCGAATGCGACATCCTTTAAGCCTTCTTTTGTCCACTCTGCCACCTGTCTGCCATTTTCATTTAATGGGATATCCGTACGCCCTTGAAACTTGCGCAATACATTCCAATCCGTTTCTCCATGTCTGATTATATATATGATCATTATTTTTTATTCCTTAGTATCTCTTTGCGAATATAAGCAAAGGTTTCTTTTTCTCCTTTTTCCGCCAACATCTGTAATAATAACTCCAATAACTTGCGTGTATCTTCATGAAGCATTCCCTTAATCTTACCCTTTTCATAGTATCTTAATGGATGCCCCTGGTCATACTGTTCTCGCAGGTAATTTTTTGATGCCGACACACGATCAATAAACATCTCCACCACATACTTTTCCGGCATCCTCATACCCACAAGTCCTGATCTTCCATCAATGCTATAATCCTGCCAATATTCAAAATGGTGCTTGTTTCGCCCTTTATGATGTAACCATGCAGTAGAACATCCCGTATCTTCTCGCTCTGCATTGTTCGGGCTTCGTGTGCCCTGATAATATTTGGCTCCTACACGAAACTCGGTCCATCCATACTTTGACAAATCATGAAGAAGCCCTTGCTTATAAAGTCCCACTTTAAAACAGCCCTTCATAACTAACATTTTATGATTTGTAATTGTGCAAAAATGTTGCCACGCTTTCACGACTACCTCCCAACAAAAAACAGTACTGTTCTACCTGAAACCTCCACTGTCTTTTGATCTTTTTCCACTACTTCTTCTGTCTTTATCACTTCGTTCGCTGTAGAGAGAACGCGATACCACTTTTTCCCTTTCGGCAATGCAGGCAAAGCAATCTTATGCGGGTTCCAATGCATATTATACGCCACAAAGCAATCTTCTTCCTGATTGTGATAATATGCTCCCACTTGCCTCTTTGTCACACCTTGCGGAATCTGCCATGCACTCTCCCCGTGGAAAGATACGTCCGGGACACCACAACTGATATAATCGCGTCCTAAAAGAGGCTTTTCACTATGCAATACGGTATATTTCTTTCGCAAAGCAATTAACCTTCTCACAAAGTCGAGCAAATCTTTTTCCTTGGAAACTTGATTCCAATTGAGCCATGCAGTTTCATTATCCTGACAATATACGTTGTTATTTCCATTTTGAGAATTGCCAAACTCATCTCCTGCTAAAATACAAGGTGTCCCCTGAGCCAATAATAATAGCGCAAAGGCATTTCGAACCTGTCGTTTTCGCAAGTCTATGATTTCCTTCTTTTTGGTCGGCCCTTCTGTACCACAATTCCAACTATAATTACGATCCGGTCCATCCTCATTGCGTTCCCCATTTGCCTCATTGTGCTTTTCTTCATAAGCCACCAAATCCGCCATGGTAAAGCCCGTATGTCCTGTCATATAATTATAGCTTCCCACCTGCTTGGTATGCTGTTTCAAACAGGCCATCACATCTTCTAGCATGCCTTCATCGCCTCTTAAGAAACGACGCATGGTTATCATAAAATCATCTTTTTGTTCTAAAATCTTGGTTCCCTTTAAAACCGGATCTGCTTTAATACTTCCCATCGGTGCCAGCATTGGATTTAACAAAAATCCGTCGATATGATACTCCATTGCATAATAGCGCAGACAATCCACCATATCTTGCACCGGCGCCCCCTCACAAAACGGCATATGAAGAACCACTTCTATCCCCGCCTTGTGACATGCTTTTACCATGTCTTTTAATTCTTTTACAGCATCTTTTGTAGCCGCATACTTCTCCTGCGGTGCAAAGAAGTACCCTTTTCCATATCCCCAATAATTGGTATATTCTTTATGCTCACAAAATGCATATGCTGGCATACACTGAATCTGATTAATTCCCAGTTCCTGCAAATATGGAATCTTCTCTGCAACACCTGCAAAGGTCCCCTTCTTTTTCACCTTTGAAGAGGAATGTTTTGTAAATCCTCTGACATGCATACTATAGGCAATCACCTCGTGATACGGAAGTTTTAGCGGTTTATCTCCTTCCCAATCATAATTCCCTAAAAGAACTGCTGCTCGCTTCCCATCCTCATAAGAACAAATAGCCTTTGCATACGGATCCAACATTATCTTTCCATCTATTTCATACACATACTCTTTTGCCTTTAATTTTGACTTTGGGAATGCCACAAATCTCACATCACCAACAGCAGTTTCCTCAGAAAGCAGAATCTTTTCCATTGGCTTTTTGTCGCCTTTTTTATATAAAACCAAGCTACATATCTCACCTTTTTTTGCTTCCACAGCGAAATTAACATGATTTTCATATTCTGTTACGCCAAGTGGCAACGGACTTCCTTTATACTCTTTCATCTGCTTCCCTCCGTAGCATGTTATATTTCTTTTATTTTAGACTTTTTTATGATAATGGTCAATACTTTTCCCCTTGCAATTCTGTCCATAGTCTGCTAGAGTGATACTAGAAAATCAAACAAAAAGGAGATACTATTATGAGCGAACACAATCACGATTGCAACTGTGGTCACGACAACTGCAACTGCGAAGAATCAGTTACCGTAACATTAACATTAGACAATGATGAAACATTAGAATGTGTTGTTCTTACCATCTATAGTGTAGGCGACAAAGAGTATATTGCTCTTCTTCCAATCGATGAAGATGGAGAAAATGAAGAAGGCGAAGTTTACATCTATCGTTACGCAGAAGTAGACGGAGAACCAACTCTTGACAACATCGAAGATGATGATGAATACGAAGCTGCGGCTGATGCATTTGACGAATGGTTGGATGAACAGGAATTCGAAGAATTAGTAGAAGAATAAAAATTTTGGAGTCTATTTAACATAGACTCCATTTTATTTTTCCCACTTAGTCCCCTGTAATATTTCTTCTACAAATCGTGACATCTCCAGTTTTTTTCCACCACGCTCTTTCGCATAGGAAATGATTAGTTTTTTCTTTGCTCTTGTCATTGCCACATAAAAGAGCCTTCGTTCTTCTTCAATCTCATCCTTTGTTTCTGCTTTCTTGTAAGGAATAATCCCTTCATTAGCTCCTAGGATAAATACTGTGTCAAACTCCAAGCCTTTTGATCCGTGCATGGTCATAAGATGAACACCATCTTTTTCTTCCTTTTGTTCTTGAGCCAAGATATGAAGTGTTCTTGCATACTCGTCAATGTGCGAAAACCATTCTTCCGCTGTCGTAAACGCTTTCGATCTCTCCTGAATCTCGCAAAGGATTTCAAACAGTTCCTCCGAATTGATGTGTCGTTCTAATGCATATTCCCTTAGGAATGTATCATAGCCTATGGCCTTTCTGATATACTGAATGGCAGCATATGGCGCCATCTTTTTTAACGTCCTAAGATCTATCTCCATCTGGTCAATCCGATCTTGCATCCATTCCATATCCGCATAGTAGAATCTTAACTCTTCGAAGGAAACCGTTTCAAACTCCACCGCTCCTCTTCCTATATACCGATTCGGCCGATTCATCACTGTAAGGAAATGCTTGCGGCTTCGATCCCCCAATGCCAATTTCATATAAGCAATTAAATCCCGTCCAATAAAATGCTCATATAAATTAAATATGGAATCCTTCATCTGAAATGGAATGTGATACTCTGCCAAGGTCTCCACCAGACTTCTTGCATCTATTGCTGAACGAAACAGTACAGCTATCTTCTTTGGCACGATTCCTTGCTTCCTTAGGTTTTGAATCTCTTTTGCGATATAATAGCTTTCTTCCTGCGTAGATCTCACTTCTTGTATGTGAACCGTATCTCCCTGCTCATTTTGCGTAGTTATCCCCTTTTCGTAGCGTTTTTGATTCTTTTTAATCACTCTGGAAGCAGCATTTATAATTGCCTTCGTAGAACGATAATTTTCACTTAAGTATATAACTTTTGCTTCCGGATAATCTTTCGTAAATCCCAGCATAATATCCGGTCTCGCCCCTCGAAAACCATAAATGGACTGATCGTCATCACCCACTATAAAGAGATTGCTTTCCGGCTCTGCCAAAAGTCGTAGCACCTCATACTGAACGTAGTTAATATCTTGAAATTCATCCACAAAAATATAGCGAAATTTCTCCTGCCAAAGTTTTAAGATATCTGACCTTTTTTGAAACAAGGAAAGGGTCTGTGACAACATATCGTCAAAATCTAGTTTCCCAATTCGATTTCGTTCCCTTTCGTATGCTTCAAAAACATCCATAAAATGTTCATTATTCGATACCTTTGCACTTCCATTATTTTTAAACGCACTAATATCACTAAGCAGTTCTGCTATATATTCTTTTTCATCTTCTGTGTCTATTTTTTTCTTCTTTAAAACTGTTTTCAACAATTGTTCTTTTTCTACTTCGGACAAAATTTGTCCCGCCTGCAATCCGTATGCCCACTTTAAAATGCCATAATAAATCCCATGAAATGTCCCAAAGGTCACACCCTGACACTGTTTTCCCATCTTATCACGAAAACGGGTTTTCATTTCGTTCGCCGCAGCTTTTGTAAACGTAATCACCAAAATCTCTTCTGGCGCTACTTTATGCCTTTTGATTAGATATTCAATTCTTTTGACAAGTGTGAATGTTTTCCCTGAACCGGGACCGGCAAGAACCATACATGGTCCGTCTTTGTGGGCAATCGCTTGATCTTGAGCCTTATTGAAACTCATATACTTACCCCTTTTTGAAAAATCGAGGACGACTTTTATAAGCCGTCCTCACTAACGTTTTATTTACTTAACAATTCAATCCCTTTGCGAATACGTGCCAAAGATTCTTCTTTTCCTAAAATCTCCATAATCTCTGTTGCACCACCCGGCGTATTTTGTTTTCCGGACACAGCTGTACGAATCGGCCACATCGCATAACCATTCTTACAACCTTTTTCCTCTACATAACTTCTAAGCGCTTCGTAAAGTGCATCATTAGAATAGTCATCTTGTGCCTCGAAGATTGGAAGTAACTCTTTCAACACCTCTAAAGAAGTCTCTTCATTGGTCTTCATCTTTTTATGTGTATACATTGCCGTATCGTATTCCGGCAATGCTTCAAAGAAATCAATGTGTTCTTTGATATCTGGGAAAACTTCGATTCTAGTCTTTACAAGAGCTGCTATTTTCTTCAAATCGTAATCCTTTGTAATCACTTCTTTTAGATAAGGCTCTGCAAGCTCATAAAATTTGTCAAAGTCCATTGCCTTTAAGTATTCACCGTTCATCCATTTTAATTTCACTGTATCAAATACAGCCGGTGATTTACTCATATGACGATAATCAAACGCTTCAACTAATTCTTCTAATGAAAAGATTTCACGATTGTCAGAAGGGCTCCATCCAAGAAGGGCCACATAGTTTACTACTGCTTCTGTAATATATCCTTGTTCAATCAAATCTTCGTAAGAAGAATGTCCACAACGTTTGCTGAGTTTCTTGTGTGTCTCGTCTGTGATAAGCGGACAGTGCACATAAACAGGAACTTCCCAGCCAAATGCTTCGTACAATCTGTTATACTTCGGTGCAGATGACAAATATTCATTTCCACGGACTACGTGTGTAATTCCCTGCAAATGGTCGTCTACTACATTGGCAAAATTGTAAGTCGGATAACCGTCTGATTTAATCAAAATCATATCATCAAGCTCTGCATTTGGAACTGTAATATCTCCATAAATATCATCATGGAATGTAGTAGTTCCTTCTGTCGGCATGTTGACACGGATAACGTATGGCTTTCCTGCTGCTAGATTCGCTTCCACTTCTTCTTTGCTTAAGTGTAAGCAATGCTTGTCATACACCACAATCTGCTCGCCACCTTCTGTCACTTCTGAACGAAGGGATTCAAGGCGTTCCTTGTCACAGAAACAGTAATATGCATCTCCCTGTTCAATCAACTGTTTTGCATATTTCAAATAGAGGCCTGTAGCCTGTCTTTCACTCTGTACATATGGTCCAAATCCACCGTCTTTGTCTGGTCCTTCATCATGAAGTAATCCTGTCTTTTCCAAAGTACGATATATAATGTCAATAGCACCTTCTACATAGCGCTCCTGGTCTGTATCTTCAATACGAAGAAGGAAATCCCCATCTTCATGCTTTGCAATCAAGTACGCATACAGCGCTGTTCTTAAATTCCCCACATGCATTCTACCTGTCGGGCTCGGTGCAAATCTTGTTCTTACTTTACTCATCCTACTATCTCCTATGCTCTTTCAGCCAAAATCTTATCAATGCTGACTAATTTAACGCTCAATACAAATATATCTGCTGCAATCGCCAATTCTTCTGGTGTCGGGTACGAAGGTGCAATACGGATATTGCTGTCTTTCGGGTCCTTACCATATGGGAATGTAGCTCCCGCATCTGTCATCACAAGACCTGCTTCTTTTGCCTTTGCAACAATGGCCTTTGCGCAACCCTCAAGGGAATCAAAAGATATAAAATATCCACCTCTTGGACGGATCCAGCTACCGATTTCCAAACCGCCAAGTTCTTTTTCGAGAACTGCTAACACGGTCTCAAACTTCGGCCTTAAAATGTCTGCATGCAATTTCATATGTTCCACCATACCGTGGATATCTTTATAGAATCTTGCATGACGAAGCTGATTTACCTTATCGTGACCAATAGTCTGTATCTTCATCTGCTTACGAATATCTACTAAATTGGCTGTAGATGCGGCAATCGCTGCAACACCAGAGCCTGGGAAGCTTACTTTGGATGTGGAACAGAATTTGTATACCATATCCGGATTTCCTTCCTGTTTACAAGCCATCAAAATTTCAATTAAGTAATCCTGCTTATCGTCATATAAGTGATGAATTCCGTATGCGTTATCCCAGAAGATACGGAAATCCTTTGCTGCCGGTTTTAATCTTGCAAAACGGCGAACTGTCGTGTCAGAATACGTAATACCCTGTGGGTTTGAATACTTCGGCACACACCAAATACCTTTAATCGCTTCATCGGTACTTACTAATTCTTCTACCATATCCATATCCGGACCTTCTTCATTCATTGGAATATTAATCATCTCAATTCCAAAATGCTCTGTAATGGCAAAATGTCTGTCATATCCCGGCACCGGACATAAAAATTTTACTTTATCTAATTTGCACCATGGCGTACTTCCCATAACACCGTGTGTCATAGAACGTGCAATGGTATCATACATAACATTCAAACTGGAATTCCCAAAAATAACGATGTTATCCTTTGGTACTTCTGACATATCGGAAAGCAACTGTTTTGCTTCACGAATACCGTCTAACACTCCATAATTTCTACAATCTACGCCTTCTTCACAAACAAGGTTTGTATCACTTCCCAATACATCCATCATCCCCATCGCCAAATCAAGCTGTGCAGCAGACGGTTTTCCTCTGGACATATCTAATTTTAAATTCTTTGCTTTAATTTCCTCAAACTGAACAGATAACGTTTCTTTCAGCTCCAATAATTCTTCTGTACTTAATTCTCTGTATGATGACATTGGTCTAATCTCCTTCTGATTTTGCTCATATGTGCTATTCTATACGATTTCTTATTAAAATGCAATCTTTCTATATGTATCTTTCCATTCTTCTATAATGGTACTGTCGATACTACCAAAATCTTGTTCTTTTACGTCCTGTATTTCCATCATAATCTGTTCATCCAACTTCAAATACACTTCGTTTTTCATTAAAAGATTCTGATATTCCTCCGCTGTAAGACAATTCCTACATGCATATAAATACGCTTGCAGCATATAGGTGTTCTCGCATATCTGAAATGCCTGAAGATACATTTTTGCGGCTTCTTGATATAAAAACATTCTGCCGTATGCAGCACCCAAGTTGGCATACACATGTCCATAAAACTTTCGTTCCACAGACTCATCTTCTTCCTCGGAAAGTATCGCCTTATAGATTCGAATCGCCTGAGAGATGGAACCATTTGAAAGCAGACTGTCTGCCTTTAATTTTTTCTTCTCCACTGCCTTTTGATTTTTGAGTTTCTCAAGCACCTGTTGTATCTTTGCCAACTCTCCTGTCGTGTATATGGAACTGTAAGATAGCACCTGCATGACAAACGTTTCCACGCCTGCGCTTTCCTTTATCAGCCCACTTAAACTTTCTGAAAGTTCAGGCAATTCCAGTTCCTTAAAAATCCACTCACAAAGTCGTTCATCCATAATGGTGTAATCAACAAGATACAGATTGTGACTTAAAAAATAGCACAATTCTTCTATGGTATAGATATTCGTATGTATTCCTTCGACATAATACGGTTGTCTTGCTTTTTTCTTATGACAACGAATTAAACTGCCCATTGCTTCCTCCCAAATGTATGGTCACTTCCTCATAAAAATCAGTCGCTGGGAAGAATTCCCCAAAACCTATGTCTTTAAAACTGATTCTACAAGTCTTTTCATCTACGAACAGCACTTTAATCTGTAATCGTATGGTGTAATTATTTCGTTTTGGCAAACCGCCCATCGGAACCGAAATTGCCTGCACCGAAGCATCTGCCAAAGATTCTATATGTATCTCTATGTCTTCCGGCTTTTCTAAGAGTACTTCCATCTGTGTATCTGCTTCATACCATCGACTTCCCCATGACACAATCGGTGTCCATTCGTCCTGCCCGTGAGTACGCATACGCAGACAAATCTGCTCTGTCATCTTTGTCTCATCCAAGTAGATTGGTCCTTCCCTGTAAGGAAGACTTCTTCTGTAACCTGTGTAGCAAGCTCCCTTGCTATATAAGTTATTACCTAAAAAGGCTCTTCTTCCGTTGCAAAGTACCTTAAGTGACATCGGATACCAATTGTTTTCAAATCCTTCTCCCACTAAAAATACCGAAGAGACTAATTTTTTATTAAAAACGCCCTGTATAAAATGTTTGAATTGCGTATCTGCATCTCTTGCCCGATCAACATTGAGCACCGGATACACTGCCGCAAGTTCTTTCATCTGTGCATTTGCCACTTCATCTACTGTGACAAAAATATTGGCACCTTTTCCGGAACCTGTGCGAAGTTTTCGAAGCATATAGGCTTTCACTTCGTGTCGGTCACAATAAAACAGCGCAGCTTCATACTGCCAAAGTTCCTTTGGCTGATAAAACATATAGTTAAAGAAACTTTCCTGATAATCCTGCACATAGACAGCTGAACGCGGTGCACCGATACGTTGTCCGATTCCTTTAAATACTTTACCTACATCTACGTTCATCTTTGGCAAGGTAAATACCAATTGCTCGATCTCGCCAAACTCTTGCAATGAGATTTCCACAAACTTTGCCAATAACCATACTGCCTCATATGTGTTATCGCCCATTACAATCTTTTCGCCCGCAAACGCTCTTTGAAGCAAGCGATCTACCGCAATTCCTTCTCTTTTTTCTTTCATCCTTGCGGCTTCATTGCCAATTACCCACAAATCACCACGAAGACCGATGACAAGCGGAATTTGTTCCATTGTCTCAGGCTCTGTGGCTTCTGCTCCATAAAAACTGATTTGTCCATATTTTTCATTCACATCATATCCGATAATATGTCCCATCCACTGTCATCTCCTTTCTCCATCCTTATGCAAGCGGAAATAATCTCCTTGCCAACTCTTCCTCTTGCTTATAACGAATCATCGCTTCCTTTTGTGCTTGTCCGTTCAATGCCAAAATCTGATTCATTCTTCCGAATTTCCCTTCTTTGGCAACATTCATATTTTTCTTCTTGGTTCTCTTATCGCTGGTGAAAACTCCTTCCTCCCGCGTCTCTTTGAAATAGTATTTCAATATCTCATCTTGATATAAGACAAACTGCTTTACATATACATTTTCATAAGTTGGAAGCAGTGTCTCTATCTGATAATCCAACTGTTCTGCATCGCCTTGGTTAATTTGGTATGCAATCTGAACTTTTCCGCATGTATCCGCATGATATTCAACCAATACCTTATCATATAATTGGACTTCTCTAAGCCATTCTTTCGGATATCTCATAAAGCAAGAAAGAAGCAATTCTTTTTCACAACATTCCCGAAGAAATACTTTAAGAGTGTTTGCAATGTGAACATCTACTTCTTTGCCTGCATAAAATTTTAGCATAGCTGCCTTGCAGATATCAGCCAAGTATTCCTTTTCATCCACTTCCTTCATCATCAATGCAAAAATGCGGCTATCTACTTCTTTGTTTTTCACCACATATTCCTTCGACACATAGGCAAAGTATGCCTGCTTCAATCGAAAATACGGCTTGCCCGCATAATAATCTTCAAACACCTCTTCTTCACCAAACATGGACTCTGAAAAGAGCATTTGTGTGATAATACGCTCTGTCAAACCTTCTGCACGCACGCCATACTCTCTTGCCTTCTTCCAGACAAACTTCATATCTGAAGTGGCGCCACAATAGAATTTGCATAAATATGTAATTAAAACTTTATCATATAAGCCTCGCATCAACAATTCAAAACATAGATATGTCAAGAAATCTTCTTCCTCATACCCCATTTCACGGATATGCCTCGTACAAAGCAAGAACACTTCCTGCTCATCAAAGGTTGCCAGACCATATCTCTTTACATTATCAAATGTTATTTCTGGCCTCACTTCACCTTCTACGCCTTCCATCTTTGCCGCTTTATATCTGCGACAGAGGCTGATAAACGGGATCTCATAAAATAATCTTCTGGTATCGTATGGAACGGAATCCGTATAATGCACGCCATCTTTGCTTTCCCAGATAATACGCGCCTCTTTATCGTACAGATAAACAATTGCTCCCTCTTCTGTATGTGCCACACGCTGTCTGATACTTCCGTCCTTCTCAATCACAAGTACATATTTCATGTCTTTTCTATCTGTCTGCACCTGATATGCGTAGCAAATGTCATAAAGAGCTTCCAACTGCTCCGGCGACATATCCTGTTCTTTCAAAAAGCGATTATAAATGATACGAAGTTGTTCATTCACATGGCGCTTTAAAAGTTGCTCCCATGCAAACTGTTTCATCTTTTCTTTATAATTTTGATAGATCTCGCTACCTTCTTCTTCATAGGTCAATATGTTTGCATACAAAATAGCGGTCTTCTTATAATCCAACTGGCTTCCATGCATAAAGTATAAGTATACATTCTGTGGAAGCGGACCTCTCACTTTGTTCACATCCATCGACATCATATAATACTCATACAACTGCGCAATCTTAAGGCCTTCTCGCACTGCTTTTGCATACCACGGGAAGCAAGCTGTTTCTCTATGATTTCCATTAATCAATTGGGCACAAAGCGCCTGCAAGATTCTCGGTTCCTCATACATCTTATATGCACGCTTTAAGATTCGGCAAAAACGCTTATCATATCGTTTTTGTTGCAACATTAAATCTGCCATATGTAGCGCCAATTCTCTGGAAATAATTTTGTACTTTGTTGCAAAATCCAGAATTTGAATCTCAAAAGCTGTAAGTTTACGCAATAATAAAACATGATCTCTATAGCAAAGATACGCCTCTGCATACATCAGTACATGATTTGCCCCATTGGAAAACTGCCTTTCAAGCACACGAATTCTTTCACTGTAATCTCTATATTTTGTCTCTAAGTTTATCAACATACAAAGGAACGGCCAAGAATACAAATGTTTCATATACAGTTTTGTAATCTCTTCTATCACTTTATTTGTATAAGATATTTCACCTCGAAGCAGTGCCGTGATAAATAAGTAGTACCCCTGCATTTCCGGATTCTTGTGAAGAGAATACTTGCTGTGACTGAAGTTTTCCATCACCCATTTTGCTTCTTCTTTTCTTCCACCTTGGATGCAAACATGCGCTTTCAGTAAGACGTAATGCACATTATCAGGCTCTAATGCCTGCAATTGTTCCACATATTTGAGCGCCCTGTCACACCAGGTATTCTGATCCGTTTTGCCTGCAACATACAAAAGATAATTTTTAAGTCCCTGACCTGCCACAAGCTCCGAACGGCCAAAATGCTCTTTTCCCATGTGATGTTGATGCACTTTGACATCTACTTTTAATGTCTCATACGGCGTCTCAACGAACAAGGCGCCATAGTTATATCCTGTATGTAATTGCTCTTTTTTTATCAGATAATCAATTCTGTATGTATTTCCCACAAAATCTTCTGTAGAGATATGTTCATTCTTCACACGGATAAAATCACCGTCAGCATATATGCGAATCGGCACATGACCCCAAGTATTCTTTTGAATCTCCACATACTGCATCTCGTCTTCTAAGATGGTTTCAAATTCCTGATCATTGTCTAAGACAGTAAGAAAAACCTTTTCTTTTTGTTTGATTCCCACCAAAAATTCTTCCAACGCCTGCTCATCCAATGCCCATTTTCTCATATTGACATAAAGATTTTTGATTCTGTCATCTTCATATTTTAAAATCTCATAGAACTGTCGCATACGAAACAGTCTCTGTGCTTCCGTAAAATCCTGCATGGCAAGTTTTCTAAAATCGCGAATGGTCTGCACCTTTCCATAAGTTGTCATTACAAATGGTTTTTCAATCATAGCTGTGAAAGAAAGCTCATATTCGCCACCGTTACATACAACCGTAAACTTTCCATTCTCCACCTGTCCCGGGCGCATACCGGTACTGTCATACACAAACTTCACTTCTACCGGATTGCCCTCAAAACCTTGATTGGTAAAATGCACACGAAAAGAAGATGGATACACGATTCCTCGTATGTCTCCATCTTTTTCATTCTGTATGGTAAAACTTCCTTGATATATCTCGCCTTCTCCCACGGCCATCCTAATATGGGTTTCAGAAAAGACGATTTCCGGACGTTGCAATTGGAAATTTCCTTTTGCAAATCCTTTAATCTTATTTTTCATACAGCCACCTACTCCTGCATTCTTTCGTATCTCATATTATACCATTATTCGACAGAATATGGCAACATATATGCTACTATCGTACAAAAAGATATGCCGTATATGCCACATAGGCAAACACCATCACAATTCCTTGCCATCTCGCAACTTTTTTTGTCTTTAAAATTGGAATATAAGCCAGTACTGATATGACAAGTAAAATTCCTATGTCGTATATATACGTCTCACTTACCTGCATCGGTAAAATCGTTCCCGATACACCCAGTATCAGGAAAATATTAAAGATATTAGAACCAATCACATTACCAATGGCAATATCACTCTCTCCTTTTTTCGCCGCCACTATGGATGTGACAAGCTCCGGCAAAGAAGTCCCAAGAGCCACGATGGTAAGACCGATAATCGCTTCACTAAGTCCAAAAAATCTTGCAATTTCTTTTGCTCCGTCTACAGATAAATCTCCACCAAAAACAATTCCCGCAAGGCCAAGCACACAAATGACAATACTCTTTCCCATAGAAAAGGATATGTTCTGCACTTCCTCTTCCTGTTCTTTTTCTTTTCGATGTTTTAACGCCTCATGTATAGTCATATACATAAAAAGTGCAAAGCAGACAAGTAAAACCGCTCCATCAAACCGACTGATTTTCATGCCACCATTTTTACTGAATATGTCTATGGATAAAATCCCTAAAATCGCTACCGCCCCTATGGATAATGGGTAGTCCCTTTTAATCATACTTTTTTCTACAGTCAATGGCAAAATTGCAGCACTGCATCCAAGTACAACCAACAGATTAAAAATATTAGACCCTACCACGTTTCCAATCGCGATGTCATTGCTGCCTTTTAGGGCTGCCGTCATACTAACTGCAAGCTCCGGAGCGCTTGTCCCAAATGCCACAATTGTCAAACCGATAATGAATGTTGGAATCCGCAACTTCTTTGCAATAGAAGATGCACCTTCCACAAAATAATCAGCGCCTTTTACCAAAAGCGCAAATCCTACTATAAGACTTAAAACTGCTATAATCATATACTTTCTCCACTTTTTCTATACTTTTACTAAACTTATAATACCACCATTTGTACAGACAGGCAATAACGCATTAAGGGTTACAGGACCCACAAGGCTCGTACCCTTTTGCCTCTAATTCTGCTTTACGTCCGGTAAATTCTTCCTTGTTTTTCTTCTGAGTTCGTTTTGCGCCCGAACAAGATGGCAAATGATATTTTCTAGTATTTGTATTTAATATATAATTCCCTTTTTCGCCGGTTTGTATTTCTTTCTCTGCTTCTCCTACATAACGACTTCCTCCCGTGGCATAATCAATCTCTATGCCAGGCTGCACATTATATACATACACGTTAAAGCATACCCCTTCTCCATCATCTTCTACAGACATCGCCTCCATCTGCACACCGGATGCAACCAGATTCTCCCCTTCAAATACCGGCGTCACACGATAAAGCACGTGATTGCCTGTTTCTCTGATATAATCAGCCACTTCATCTTCAAAGGGAAGCATTCCTTCGGTATTCATATAACGGGTACCTGTGATAAGATTTTTTTCATTTGCATTTTCGCCCGTCAATTGGTACCCAATCAAATGGCAGCGGTTATAAAGGTATTTCCCGTCCACATTTTCATATTTTACGGTGTGCCAACCGGTCGGTTTAACTTGTCCGATAGAACCTCGCTCCTCATCCGGCATTAGTTCCTGCCCAATATTTGCTTCCACCACGCCGCATTTTCCCTCTTCGTCTAATTCGCTATAGTATTCGTAAGGAGTCGTTTTCTTATCCTCTTCTGCGAAATCCGGTTCATTATTTTCTACTTCTACATAAGGTTCTCCCTCATACTCTGGAACTTCTTCTATGGAAATAGTCTGTTTTGCCCCTTGTGATATAGTGACCTTTTCCAAGCTTCCACAAGATACTATGGACAAAATAATGATATAAATCCAAAGAATACTAAATATTTTCTTTATTTGCTTCATAAGTTTTCTCCCCTTACGCACATATTGCGTTTTTTTACATATATTGATAGCAACAGATTTTTTCGAGGTAATATAATGAGTATACTACATTCTACACAAACCGACAATAATATAGACCGTGGAAATCTTCAAATCAATGTCACTTCTGAAATCACATCTAGACCCATAGAAGATGCCAGAATTTCCATTTCCTACACAGGAGAACCCGAAAACACTTTAGAGCAGTTAACAACCGATTCCTCTGGTCAGACAGAGACCATTTCCCTTTCAACGCCGCCACTGGAATATAGCTTAAATCCTTCCATCGAATTGCAGCCATATTCGGAATACACGTTAAATATCAGTGCTCCGGGATATGAGACTCTTATCATATCCGGTACGGAACTTTTACCTGACGTTACAGCCATCCAAGACGTTACTATGCGCCCTCTTACACCTTCCGGTGCTGAGAATGTGTATGTCATTCCTGCCCATACCTTATATGGGGATTACCCTCCAAAAATTGCGGAAGCGGAAATTAAACCAATCAACATCAGCGGGGAAATCGTACTTAGCCGTGTGGTGGTACCTGAATACATTATTGTTCACGATGGTTCTCCGCGTGACAGCACTGCCCAAGACTACTATGTCAAATACAAGGATTACATCAAAAATGTTGCCTCCAGTGAAATTTATGCTACCTGGCCTGAAAACACCATCCGCGCAAACGTCCTTGCTATTATGTCCTTTACCTTAAACCGTGTTTACACGGAATGGTATCGGAACCAAGGCTATGACTTTACTATCACCTCATCAACCGCCTTCGATCACAAGTGGATTCCTGAGCGTAACATCTACAATACCATTTCTACTATCGTAGATGAACTGTTTGCAAACTATCTTTCTCGTCCAAATGTGCGTCAGCCAATTCTTACTCAGTATTGCGACGGCAGACGGGTAAGCTGTCCAAACTGGATGACACAATGGGGTTCCAAATCATTAGGCGACCAGGGATATTCCGCCATTGAAATTTTGCGCTATTTTTATGGTGATGATATGTATATTAATACAGCCCAGGAAATCTCAGGAATTCCGGCGTCCTGGCCGGGCTATGACCTAAGTGTAGGCTCATCCGGCGATAAGGTTCGGCAAATGCAGGAACAACTGGCCGTCATCTCCGGTTCCTATCCTGCAATCCCTCGTGTGACCGCCGACGGTGTCTACGGTCCTGCCACCGAAGCTGCAGTAAGAAAATTCCAATCGGTATTCGGGCTTCCAGCAACAGGAGTTGTGGATTATCCTACTTGGTATAAAATCTCTGAAATATATGTGGGCGTGTCGAGAATTGCGGAACTCAACTAAAAAAGGATAGCTTTTGCTATCCTTTTTATCTATAACGCTTTTTTCTTCCATCTTCCAACTTTATACATAATACTTGTAATAACCGCACCAAGTACCCAAGAAACTAAAAGTGAGATAAAGATGCATTCTTGTCTTCCCTGTGGGTATGCATCGCTTTTTGTCAAATATACTAAGCCATATGCTAGTGGTACACGAATGACAATCGTAGAAATAATAGAAATCCACATCGGAGTTAAGGTATCTCCTGCCCCACGCATAACACCGGACAAACTCTGTGTTACTGCCATCGCGATATAGCCAACTGCTAATATCTTCATCATATCCATGCTCAACTCTACAAGAGATGCTGTCTTAGTAAATAATGCCATCAAATATTGTCCAAACAACAAAATAATTGCGGTAATCACCGCTGACACCAATGCAGCCATGAATGTTCCTTGTTTTGCACCTTTTGATACTCGTTTGTATTTTCCGGCTCCCACATTTTGTCCGGCATAAGTAGTCATTGCCGTACCAAATGAAAAATTCGGAAGCATAGCAAATCCGTCCACACGCATAACAATTACATTTGCCGCAATCAAAGTCGGTCCAAAACTGTTTGTAAGAGACTGTACCACAATCATAGCCATAGACATGATTGCTTGGGTAACGCCTGACGGCAATCCCAATCGAACTACATTGAGGGATGCGTATTTTTTAAGTTTGAAATAGGTCCAGCCAAAATCAAACAAATGCTTCATTCTCATTAACTTAATGAGACACAGCACAGAAGATACGGCCTGTGCAATTACTGTTGCAAGTGCAACCCCTGAAACGCCCATTTCAAATTTAATTACAAACACCAAATCCAGTACTACATTGATAACAGCTGCAACCAACAGATAAATCAAAGCAGATACCGAATCCCCAAGTCCTCTTAAAATACCGCTCAAAATATTGTAAAATGCAAGGCCCGCTGCCCCTAAAAACAAAATTCTAAGATAGGATGCACTCCAATCGATAATCTCATCCGGAGTTTTTAATAATTCCAATAACGGTCTTGCTATAATGGTTGCCACAATCATTACAAATATGGAGGCAATCACTGTAAGCACAATGCAATTTCCAATTGTAGTTGATAATTCTTCTCTTTTTCTTCCGCCAAAGTATTGGGACACCATAATACCCGCCCCTACACTGATACCAATAAATAGTACCAAAAGCAAGTTAAAAATAGGCGTTGCGCTTCCCACTGCCGCAAGAGCATTATCTCCCACATAAGTTCCTACAACGGCACTGTCCACCGCTGTATATAATTGCTGTGCTATATTTCCAAGAAGCATTGGAATTGTAAAAAGTAAGATACGTTTCCAAGGCGTTCCTTCTGTCATATCCACTGCTGCAAATATTTTTTTCAATCTATTCATATGTACCACCTTAATCTTTTTTATCACAACCTTACTTACTCTACCAAATATCGTGCTATCTTGACAAGTCCTTTGTTAAAATATTTCCGCAATTCTTCTGGGATTTCTGCTTTTATCGCCGTTTCTAAGTTAAGCGGTACATCCTCTGGGATATTACGCAACTCGTCACGAAATGCGTCCCAGTCCACGTTTCCCAAAAACGGAATCCAATGCCAGTCGTTATTTCCATCATTATCATGGATATGTAATGCTTTTACCTTATCTCCACATAATTTTAATGCCTCTGCCGGCGACTCCCCTTTGCACATGCAATGTCCGGTATCCAAACACATCTGAAACCAAGGCGAATTCATCTCTTTTACAAATGCGTATATCTGTTCCGCCGATGACATTGGAAAGTCTCGAAACGGCATGTTTTCAAGGCAAATAATAACCTTTTCTTCCTTCGCAGTTTTTAATAGCTCGGCAAAAAACAATTTATTTTCTTGCCACACGTCATCTGCTCTATCTGGTCCAAGTCCAAATGGCATAATCGGATGAATGACCATACACTTGCCTCCAAGATAAGCGGTTCCTCTTATAGAACGCTTCATCTTTTCCATTCTTTCTGCCCGCTCCTCTTTGGTTCCATCCTGAGGCGGACATCTCCATGGTCCATGAGTTTGATATACGCTAAGTCCTGCTTCTTCTATCTCACATCTTTCTTCCAACATAAACACACGGAATTCCTCCTCATTCAAAGAGAAGATATGGTTATCTGTATTTATAAATTCACCATAATCTACATAGTCATAACCATGGGACTTCATACTTTCCCAATCTGTATATTTCCCACTGCCAAGCTTTCTCATAACTGGTCCTCCAATCGTAAGATATCCTACTTCTATATAACGCTATTTTGTCGGTTTTTACAACATTTTTTATGAATTATGTGCATTTTCCAATTTCACAAACGTATGTATGCTGATGATATTCTAGAATAATTTGACATAGAAAAAGCGTGGTAAATATTGTCATTTACCACGCTTATATTATCTAAAACAACCTCTTAATATCATGAAACATCACAAACGCCATAAGTGCCAGTAATAGCACCAACCCAATAAAATGTACCACACCTTCTTTTTCCGGCGGCACACGCTTTCCTCTTATGGCTTCAACAATGAGGAATACCAATCTTCCGCCATCCAAGGCAGGTATCGGAAGCAAATTCATAACTCCAAGATTTGCCGATAGCAAGATTCCGATGTTCATCATTTCCATCAATACAACCAGGAACCCATAAGCTTTACTCTGCTCATAAGTATCTCCCACCATATCGACGATTCCAACCGGCCCCGATAGTTCATTCACACCCACCTGCCCGGTTATTAACATTTTTAGGCTCTGCACCGTGGTGCTAATCCAAAACTTCACTTCATAAAGCCCATACTTCAATGCCGTAAATAGGTTCGCCTTCTTATGTTTTCCTGGAGATTCAACACCTAATTTGTAACTGCCATTCTCATCCTTTTTCGGAGTAATAGTTGCAGTATGTTTCTGCCCATCACGTTCATAGACCATTTCCACAGTCTCGCCGGCATGGAACACATTATAATATACCACTTCACGCCAAATGTTAATCTTCTTGCCGTTCATCTTCACGATACGGTCTCCAGTCTGAAGTCCTTGTTCTTCTGCCGAATATCCTGGTGTCACATCACCGATAACCGGCTCATCATAACCAATCATTCCCACGAGAATAACAGAAAGGATAAATGCCAAGATAAAGTTAAATACAGGACCGCCGGCAATCACAGAAATTCTAGCCCACACAGACTTACTGTTAAAGCTACCTTCCGACATATCATCGCTGTCCTCTCCCATAGTACAGGAACCACCAAGTGGCAAGAGCCGTATACAATACATTGTCTCTCCAACCTGTTTTCCCCACACTTTAGGTCCCATACCTATGGCAAATTCATCCACACGAATCCCATTTTTCTTTGCAAGGAGAAAATGTCCAAGCTCGTGTATCATCACGATGATACCAAACACGAGCAATGCCAATATCACTCCCACCATTTATTTCCACCTGCTTTCTATCATTTCATATACTTCCTGCTCTGTTTGAAGTATCTCTTCCACTGTTGGATTTTTTATATTCTTATGAGCTTTCATACAAAATTCTATTATTTCTGTGATTTCAAGATAAGCAATCTTTCTATCTAGGAATTTACTTACCGCCCGCTCATTTGCCGCATTAAATACGGTTGGAAGTGAGCCACCTTCTCTACCTGCTTCTAGCGCAAGGCGAAGTCCATCAAAGGTATCCAAATCCGGTTTTTCAAACGTAAGCTTTGAAAGACTTGCAAAATCCACTCTATCTCCCGGCAAATATCTTCGTTCAGGATAATAAAGCGCATACTGGATTGGAAGTTTCATATCCGGTGTGCCAAGTTCAGCAATAATGGCTCCATCCACATATTCCACCATAGAATGTATGATGCTCTGCGGATGCACAACCACTTCTATCTGGTCAACACTTACATCAAACAGCCACTTTGCCTCGATTACTTCCAGACCTTTATTCACAAGCGTGGAAGAATCAATCGTAATCTTTCTTCCCATCTCCCAATTTGGATGCTTTAAAGCATCTTCCACTTGGATATCTTTTAGTTGTTCCTTTGTTCTTCCTCTAAAAGGTCCACCGGAAGCAGTTAATAAAATCTTATGAAGTGCTCTTTCTTGCCCACCCTGAAGGGACTGAAATATGGCACTATGTTCACTGTCAACAGGAAGAATTGCCACCTGATGTTCTCTTGCCAATGGCATAATGATATGTCCCGCAGTTACGAGAGTTTCCTTATTCGCAAGTGCGATATCTTTTCCCGCTTTAATCGCTTCAATGGTTGGACGAAGACCTATCATTCCCACAATGGCAGTTACCAACATTTCCATTTCAGGTATAACAGAAATTTCTATAAGTCCATCCATTCCGGATACTACTTTTACATCTAAATCCTGAATATTTGTGCGCAGTTCTCTTGCCTTTTCTTCACTCCATACTGCCACCACTTTTGGACTAAATTCACGAATCTGTTCTTCCAAAAGCGCAATGTTATTGCCTGCCGCAAGCCCCAGAACTTCGATATCTTTATTTTCTCTTACTACTTCTAAGGTCTGTGTCCCAATGGAACCTGTAGACCCCAAGATTGCTATCTTCTTCATGTAGTTTCCTTCCTTACATCAATATAAGTGCCATATAAAAAATAATCGGTGCCGTAAAAATCACGCTGTCAAAGCGGTCTAAGATTCCGCCGTGTCCCGGAATGAGGCTTCCATAATCTTTAATATCATGATTTCTCTTAATTCCTGATGCCGCCAAATCTCCCACTTGGGAAATCACAGCGCCCACTGCACTAATCAGTGCATAATGTAGCATATTTACTCCTGCGCCTGCAAATGTATTAATCGCCAATGCATAAAGCACGCCAAGAAGTGCTGCTCCTACAACACCTCCAATGGCACCTTCCACTGATTTTTTCGGGCTTAACACCGGTGCCAATTTGTGTTTTCCAAGGGTCATTCCCACACAATAGGCTGCCGTATCGCATCCCCAGGAACAGATAAATATCAACCACACAAGAAATGCTCCGCCAGAGAGCAACCGTGTCTGATACACATAAGACAACATCATTGCCACATAAAAGAGGCCAAAATATACTAGCATTACATGTTCTGAACGATACTTTGGATAGGCAAACACATACACCATCATTAGTACTACCAATGCACCAATGGCGTACATCACCACATATTCTCCGCGAAGTCCAAAACGTATCAGCGCATAATATCCAGCCCCTAGCACATAACCTACTATGCCAAGAAGTTTATTATTCATTTCTAACACTTTATAAAGCTCTGCCATACCGATAATACTGATGGCTAAAATGGTCCAAAACAAAATATCTCCACCGCCAATAATCGTAAGTAAAGCAACGATTGTCAACAAAATTCCACTTATTAATCTTGTCTTAAACATCTTTAGTATCCCCTTCCTTTACACCACCATATCTTCGGTCTCTACTATTATAGTACTCAATTGCCTTTTCTAATTCTTCTTTTGAAAAATCTGGCCACAAGACATCCGTAAAATAAAACTCCGCATATGCTAGCTGCCAAAGAAGGTAGTTCGACAATCTCTGTTCCCCACTTGTGCGGATGAGTAAATCAGGGTCCGGAATTCCTGCTGTGTCCAAATATCCTTCAAACACGTTGGCATCAATCTCATCCACTGCCACTTTTCCGTCCTTGCAATCGGCACAAAGTTTTCTTATGGCACGAACCATCTCATCACGACTACCATAGTTTAGCGCAATCTGAAAACACAAGCCGTCATTTTCTTTCGTTGCTTCTTCCAGCTCGGCAATACGTGTTCGGATATCCTCATCCAATGCAGATTTGTCCCCAAGAACACGGACACGCATACGGTTCTTAGCAGCCGTTTTCAAGCAAGTTTTCATATACTCGCGAAGCAATTTCATAAGTGCATCTACTTCCGCTTTTGGTCTACTCCAGTTTTCTGTGGAAAATGCATATACTGTCAGATATTTAATTCCCATCTTGTATGCCACTTCGCAAATTTTTTCTACGTTTTTACTGCCATGTACATGACCGTAATTACGTGGCATATTTTTCTTTTTTGCCCAGCGCCCATTGCCGTCTAATATAATCGCAACGTGTTGTGGTATGTTCATACTATGACCTCCCGCTACTATCTATCAATCGCCAAAAGAAGATAAGCGTATTTCCTGCGCTTATCTTCTCTCTCATCATACATTTACTATACAGTAAGTACATCTTTTGATTTTACTTCTACTGATTTATCAATATTGGCAATATACTTGTCTGTAATCTTCTGTAACTGATCTTCTAAGTCTTTAATCTCGTCTTCTGACACATCAGAACCTTTTAATTTCTTAAATGCATCATTGCCATCACGACGGATATTACGAACTGCAACTTTTGCTGCCTCGCCTTTTTTCTTTACATCTTTTACTAATTCTTTTCTTCGCTCTTCTGTAAGTTCTGGGAACACCAAACGGATTACTGTACCATCATTTGACGGGTTGATTCCGATATCAGAAGTAAGGATTGCTTTTTCAATCTCTTTTACCATGTTCTTTTCCCAAGGCTGAATCTGAATCATACGTGCTTCCGGTACGGATACGTTTGCCACCTGCTGAATCGGTGTCGGCATTCCATAATAGTCTACCACCAATTTATCAAGTACATGTGGATTTGCACGACCTGCACGGATTGTAGCAAGTTCCGCATCTAAATTGCTCAATGTCTTTTGCATCTTTGTATCATAAATTTCCAATCTTTCATTCATCTTTCTTTCCTCCAATTTCTCTTTATACGGTAACTTTCGTTCCGTTAAAATTACCCATCATAGTTTCTACAATGCTATTTTCTTCATTTAAGCCAAACACTAACATCGGCATCTTATTTTCCATACATAAAATGGACGCCGTCAAGTCTACTGCAGCCAATCTCTTGTCTACTGCTTCCTGAATACTGATTTCATCATACTTCTTAGCATTCGGATTGAGTTTTGGATCACTGTCATAGATTCCGTCAATTGCTTTTGCAAGCAACATCGCATCTGCTTCAATCTCGATTGCACGAAGTACAGCTCCTGTATCTGTTGAAAAATACGGATGACCTGTTCCCCCTGCGAAAAATACAACCTTACCGTTATTCAACGCTTCTACTGCTGCATCCTTTGAAAACAAACTTGTAAATGCACCACACACAAATGGTGTGAATACTTCAGTCTGCATTCCCACATGGCGGAAAATATCCGACACATAAATACAATTCATAACTGTTGCCAACATTCCTATCTGGTCCGCCTTTGTACGGTCAATAGTCTCGCTGGTTCTTCCTCTCCAAAAATTACCACCACCGGTCACAATCGCAACTTGAATACCGCTGTCTACGAGCTGTTTTACTTGATTTGCAACTCCAATACAAGTCGCTTCATCAAACCCTGTCTTTTTTTCGCCCGCCAAGGCCTCTCCGCTCAGTTTTAGTAATACTCTCTTCATACTTTTGTACCTTATTCCCTTCGCGTATTCTCTTTCGCACAATTATACCATAAACTTTTCTCTTTTCACACCCTATTTTGAAATCCTTTTATACTTTTTTTACTTTTGTTTATAAATTGGGCATATTCATTCTTCGAAAAATATGGTAATATACTGAATACGAGGTGATAAACATGAGAGAAAAATTCCAACGTTTTATGATAGGACGCTACGGCAATGACGACTTGGGGAAATTTACATTAGGGCTTACTATCGCCCTTTATATTATTAATATCTTTTTTAGAATAAGACTGATTAGCACCTTAATGTTCCTTACAGCAGTTATCGGAATTTACCGTATGTTTTCTAAAAACATACAAAAGCGTTATCAGGAAAACATTAAGTTTTTAAATCTAAAGAACAAATTTATGGCAAAATGGAATCGTGGAAAATCCGATTTTGAACAGCGAAAAACTCATCACATCTACCGCTGTCCTACCTGCCGTCAAAAGATTCGCATTCCACGTGGCAAAGGTCGCATCTGTATCACTTGCCCGAAATGCAAAACGGAATTTACAAAGACAAGTTAGAGAATCGTTTTAACGGTTCTCTTTTTTCTTGACATTCTTTTCTTGCAAGCTTATGATACATTTGTGGGGCGCTAATATGGCTGAGATGCACTAATTGATGTGCAGTACCCTTATAACTTGATCCAGGTAATGCTGGCGTAAGGAAGGAGAAAATTTTATATGAAAAACGAAGTAAAGAAACTCGTCTATTCTGCATTGGGGGTCGCTTTGGCATTGGTCACTTCTTACATAAAACTGTGGAATATGCCAATGGGCGGTTCTGTCACATTATTTTCCATGTTATTTATTTGCTTAATTGGATATTGGTTTGGTGCCAAATACGGTTTGATCACAGGCGTTGCCTATGGTCTACTTCAGTTTATTATTGATCCGTATATGGTATCCATTTGGCAAGTGCTTTTTGATTATCCGCTTGCCTTTGGTGCACTTGGATTATCAGGCTTATTCTGCAATAAAAAGTGGGGCCTTCAGTTTGGTTATATCGTCGGTGTCATCGGAAGATTTATCTTCTCTACTCTATCCGGCGTCATCTTTTTTGCTGAATACGCACCGGAAGGAATGAATCCTTGGGTATATTCTACTCTTTATCAGGGTTCTTATCTTGGTACAGAATTGGTAATGACATTAATTATTATATCGATACCACCTGTGGCAAAAGCACTATCACTGGTAAAACAGCAGGCGAAACAATCTTAAAAACAAGAAACTCCGCAGAAGCTTTGACTCAGCCGAAAGCCTCTACGGAGTTTTTATATTCTCACTTCTAATCTACATTCACGCCTTTTTTGAAAAGTTTCAAGTCTATCAAGTAGAATCCTACAAGAAATGCCACATACAACGCGCATGCAAGATACATCACAAATTTGAACACGCCTAAATTCGGCATTTCATTGGTGATAAATAAATTCATTAAGTCCTTATTAAAAACAGAGATTCCAAACAACACTACCAAAGATATGGTTTGTGAAACGAAATAACTCACAAAGCCAAATACTATCGAAAGAATCAGCTTTTTATCTTCAAATCTATGGCCAATTAATAACCCTGTATTTCCTGCTTGCAAGATGGTTGTCATCTGCAAAAATACTAGCAAGAAAAGGGTAAGCACCATTCCAATCACGGAACTGTCATATACATCTGCCATCACTTTCACAGACTCTTTTAAAAGTTGCAAATTTGCTTTTGAATAATAAGCAATGCAAGCCGCCACTAAAATCACAAGTATACTAGTAAACATGCTAATTACGGTAGCCCAAAACTTGGAAGCATAGATGGTCTTCTTTTCCGCTGGAAGTGTATGCGTCAAATAAGATTGATCTCCATATAAATTGGTTTGGAAACGAACCCAAGAACGCATCAAAGTGTTGAT
>JAZRCJ010000060.1:0-13910 GCA_045659705.1 Faecalimonas sp. | reverse complement strand
AACGCCTAGATATGTATTCTTCTGTTTCTTTCAGAGCAGCATATACTTTGCGAACAGTGTATTGCAATGTTTCCGTATTGCGCTCTTCGCGAGAGATTACTTTTTCCCAGTCCCATTGATCGACATAGATGGAATGGATGTTGTCCGTATCTTCGTCACGACGAATTGCATTCATATCCGTGTATAATCCTTCTCCTGAATGGAAACCATAACGTTTTAAAGCATAACGTTTCCATTTTGCAAGAGAATGAACAATTTCAACTTCAGCATCATTTTGTTCTCTGATTCCGAAAGAAACAGGTCTTTCTACACCATTTAAGTTATCGTTGAGACCAGATTCTGGTTTAACGAAAAGAGGAGCAGAAACACGAGTTAAATGTAATGATTTTGCTAACGCACGTTCAAAATGGTCTTTAATCTCTTTGATAGCAACTTCCGTTTCCCGAATGGTAAGGGGAGAACTGTATCCAGAAGGTATTGTTAAATGTTCCATATAAATCGTCCTTTCCATAAACATCTAAAAAATACTTATTATAGTGTAGACTTTTTTCTTGGAGATTGCAAGCGAAAAAGCGATTTCCATGCATATTTTTAAAAAAGGAAAATATAATGATAAAGTCGGAGTGTGGCGTAAAACGGAGGTGCAGACAGTGTGGGACATAAGGACGAAAGAACAAAGAGAAGTGATGACGATAGAGGAATATTTGAATAAAAGGCGGAAAATACAGATGGAAAGTATTGACCAAACTTTTGTGGAATGCTATGATACACAAGTGGAAGAACTGATACAAAGGAGATAGAATTATGTCATTATTAGAACAATGGAGAGAAACTGCGTATTCGCAGGATATGGACCAAAAAACAGTGCAACAGTTTTGGGGAACTTATTTTGAAATTGAAAAAGGAATTTACGAGCAATTACTTGAAACACCGGATGTAGAGGTGAAAGGGACAGTAAAAGAGCTTGCAAAAAAATATGATATTGAAGTATTTACCATGACTGGATTTTTGGATGGTATCAATGACAGTTTAGTAGAACCAAATCCAATTGAAACGATGGAAGAAGATACCGTGGTAAGTCTTGCATTTGATAAAGAAAAATTATATAAAAACATGGTGGATGCTAAAGCAGAATGGCTTTATGAATTGCCACAGTGGGAAGCTATTTTTACAGAAGAAAAGAGAAAAGAACTGTACAAAGAACAAAAGAATGCAAATACTGTCCGCAAGGAGAAAAAAGTGGGAAGAAATGATCCATGTCCATGTGGAAGTGGTAAAAAGTATAAAAAATGTTGTGGTAAATAGACTGCATATGCATAAGAATGGCAAAGAAAGAGCATAATACTCTTGATACGATTTTAAAGTATAAGGAGGGAAACGCTCATGCCAGAATTAAGATGTACGGTACAGACATGTGTGCACAACAAACAAAGCTACTGTGACTTGGAAGGAATTGAAGTGAAGGGGTCTTCAGCTTCTCACATTGACGAGACTTGTTGCGGAAGTTTTGTGGAGCGAAAAGGGAATACAACGAGCGATGTGACAGGAAGTGCTTCACCACTTAGTAACATTGACTGCAAGGCAGTTCAATGTATGTACAATGATAATTGTAAATGCCATGCAGGTAAAATCAGCGTGGAAGGAAGCAATGCATGTCGTGAAGATGAGACCGTGTGTGCAACATTTGAAACAAAATAAGAACGAAGATAAAAAATGGCGGGAAACGTAGCGTTCCTGCCATCTTTTTGTTGACGATTTTTGCGCGGTCGGGTTATAATTATTGCTATATGATGAAAGGATTGTACATATAGATGGAAAAAGGGAAAGAAAAGAAAATTCCATATGAAGAACGACCGGATTTCGGGGATGGTGGTAAGTCCAAAATCATGCAACATTTTGCCAAAGGAATCACAGCGTTTCTTGTTGTGGCGGCAAGTGTGTTGTTTTATTTTGCATTACTCCGATTTGACAGTATCTATGCTGTGCTTTCAAAGATTTGGCAGATTTTATTGCCGATTATTTATGGGCTCGCATTTGCGTATTTGTTGAATCCTATGGTTTCTTTTGTGGAACGACATTTAAATAAAGTGAAGCAACTTCAAAAGGTTTCAAGAGTGATAGGTATTTTTGCAGCATTGGTTGTTGTGCTCGCTATCATTGTGGCACTTTGCAATATGTTATTGCCGGAATTATATAATAGTATCCGAAATCTTGTTGTGACGATTCCTGGGGAAATTGATGACTTTATTGATTGGTTAAATACCGTTTTTAATAACAATACGACGCTGGATATGATGTTCAAAAGTGCAGTTCAAAGAGGCGGCGAGATGTTGGAAAATTGGCTTAAGACAGATCTTTTGAAACAAACCAACGATTTGGTTGTAGGCGTAACCGGAGGCGTGGTCAGTGTACTTGGTGGTATTGCAGATATTCTGATTGGTCTTATTGTTTCCATTTATGTACTGTTTAGTAAAGAAAAATTTGCAAAACAGAGTAAAAAGCTACTATATGCTTGCATGAAGACAAAAAAGGCCAACATTGTATTGCATATTGCAAATAAGGCACATACCATTTTTGGTGGATTTTTAGTAGGAAAGATTATAGACTCTGCGATTATTGGAGCTTTGTGTTTTATAGGGCTTACGATATTAAAAATGCCATATGCATTACTTGTCAGTGTGATTGTTGGTGTGACGAATATTATTCCGTTTTTTGGACCGTTTATTGGAGCGATTCCAAGTGCAATTTTGATTTTGTTGACGGATCCTATGAAAGGGTTGTATTTCTTGATATTTATCTTAGTGTTACAGCAAATTGACGGAAATATTATTGGACCAAAGATTTTAGGAGAGTCCACAGGTCTTTCGGCGTTCTGGGTAATTTTCTCTATTTTACTCGGCGGTGGATTATTCGGTTTTGTGGGAATGATCATGGGTGTTCCGACCTTTGCTTTGTTCTATTATATTGTTCAGACATTGGTGGGACAAAAATTAACGAAGAAAAAATTGCCGTCAGATACAGATAGTTATGATTATGACAGTTATGTGGACGATGATGGTGTCTATAAGAAAGTAGTAAAAGGAGATAATTAGATATGCCAATTCGCGTACAGAATGATTTGCCTGCGAAGGAGATATTAGAGCGGGAGAATATATTTGTGATGGATGAGACGCGTGCGATGTCTCAGGACATCCGTCCGATTAAGGTGGGACTATTAAATCTTATGCCATTAAAAGAGGATACGGAGCTTCAAATACTGCGTTCCCTTTCCAATACACCACTTCAGGTGGATGTGGTGTTTGTGAATGTATCTAGTCATGAGTCAAAGAATACATCCACCAATCATTTGAATAAATTTTATGTTCCGTTTGAGGATATTAAAAAGCAACGATTTGATGGTTTTATCATAACGGGCGCACCAGTAGAGCAGATGCCGTTTGAGGATGTGGACTATTGGGAAGAACTAAAAGAGATTATGGAATGGACTAAAACTCATGTTACTTCAACTGTACATTTGTGTTGGGGTGCACAGGCAGGGCTTTATTACCATTACGGTATTGATAAAGAACCATTGGATGCCAAGATGTTTGGTGTGTTTGAACATTATGTAAGAAATAGAAAAACACCGCTTCTCAGAGGATTTGACGATGTGTTCTTGGCACCGCATTCTCGTCATACAACGGTTCCGGCAGAAAAGATTCGGGCAAATGAAGAATTGACTATTTTGGCTGAGTCAGAAGAAGCAGGCGTATTTCTTGTGATTGCACAGGAAGGAAAGCAGATATTTGTAATGGGTCATCCGGAGTATGATCGTGTGACATTGCACAATGAATATATGCGAGATAAGAATAAAGGGCTTCCGATAGAAGTGCCGAAGAATTATTATAAAGATGATAATTGTGAGAATAAGCCACTCTTGACTTGGAGAGCACATGCAAATAACATGTATACCAATTGGGTGAATTATTACGTATATCAGGCAACACCGTATGTGTTGGAGGATGATGAATAATGAGAAAAAGATGGGTTGTCGTATTTTACGGCAATCCACTTTTTTGCCTAAAAATATGTATTGTTTTTTGTACATATTTTTTGCCTTAAATTTGTTGACGTAAGTAATAAGAAATGATACTATTAATAATACCTCGCGACACTTGATGTTGTGTGTTGAAAGATTGAGAAATACTATATATAGAAAAATGAAAGGAGAAACGCGAAATGATTAAAGTAGTCAAAAAAGACGGTGCGAGAGAAGAATTTAACGTGCAAAAAGTAGTGGTTGCGGTAAATAAATCAGCGTACCGAGCATTGATCAAATTTACAGACGAAGAATTAGATTTTATCTGTAAATTTGTGGAAGAAGAAGTTGGAAGACTTGGACTTGAAGAAATTCAGATTGCCCAGATGCATAATGTAGTAGAAAGTGCATTGGAAAGAGTAAATCCGTTAGTTGCAAAGAGTTATAAAGACTATCGTAACTACAAGCAAGATTTTGTGCAGATGCTTGATGATGTATATAAGAAGAGTCAATCGATTATGTATATCGGAGATAAAGAAAACAGTAATACAGATAGTGCCCTTGTTTCGACAAAGAGAAGTCTTATCTTCAACGAATTGAATAAAGAACTATATAAAAAGTTCTTCCTGACAGTAGAAGAGATTCAGGCAATTCGTGACGGATATATTTACATTCACGATATGTCAGCAAGAAGAGACACCATGAACTGTTGTCTGTTTGATGTGAAGAATGTGCTTTCTGGTGGATTTGAGATGGGAAACCTCTGGTACAACGAGCCGAAGACATTGGATACGGCATTTGATGTTATTGGAGATATCGTTCTTAGTGCAGCAAGCCAGCAGTATGGAGGATTCACGGTACCTAGTGTGGATGATATCCTCGAGCCATACGCAGAAAAGTCACATACACGGTTGCTAAACAAGTATAAAGAATTAGGTCTTTCTGATGAAAAAGCAGAAGAAGTTGCTTGGAAGGATTTGGAGAAGGAGATGGAACAAGGCTTCCAAGGATGGGAATACAAGTTCAACTCTGTATCATCGAGCCGTGGCGATTATCCGTTTATTACGGTTACAGCAGGAACAAATACTAGCAAGTACGGTAAATTGGCAACGATTTCTATGCTAAAGGTTCGAATGAATGGACAAGGGAAAAAGGGTCATAAGAAACCAGTATTATTCCCGAAAATCGTATTCTTGTATGATGAGAATTTACATGGACCTGGCAAACCATTAGAAGATGTGTTTGAAGCAGGAATTGAATGTTCTAGAAGGACCATGTATCCGGATTGGCTGAGTTTAACCGGAAAAGGATATGTTGCAAGTATGTATAAACAATATGGCAAGATCATCAGCCCGATGGGTTGTCGTGCATTTCTCTCTCCTTGGTACGAGAGAGGTGGTATGAATCCAGCGGATGAGAATGACACACCGATCTTCGTTGGTAGATTTAACATTGGTGCAGTAAGTCTTCATCTTCCGATGATTTATGCAAAGGCAAAACAAGAAGGTAAGGATTTTTACGAAGTATTGGATTATTACTTAGAATTAATCCGCCGACTTCATATTCGTACTTATGATTATTTGGGCGAAATGAAAGCGTCCACCAATCCGCTTGCTTACTGTGAAGGTGGTTTCTACGGTGGGAACCTAGGACTTTATGACAAGATTAAGCCACTTCTTAAGGCTGCAACAGCATCCTTTGGTATTACGGCATTTAATGAGTTACAGCAACTTCACAACAAGAAGTCTTTGGTAGAAGACGGACAGTTTGCGTTAGAAGTATTAGAATATATCAATAAAAAAGTAAATGAATTTAAAGAAGAAGATGGCCATCTCTATGCTATCTACGGAACACCGGCAGAGAGCCTTTGTGGTCTTCAAGTTCAGCAGTTCCGTAAAAAATATGGAATTATTGAAAATGTTTCTGACAGAGAATATGTAAGCAATAGCTTCCATTGCCATGTTTCAGAAGATATCACACCAATTCAAAAACAAGACTTAGAAGGACGTTTCTGGGAATTGAGTAATGGTGGTAAAATACAATATGTAAAATATCCGATTAACTACAATGTGGAAGCAGTAAAATCATTAGTTCGCCGTGCGATGGACCTCGGTTTCTATGAAGGTGTGAACTTATCTTTGGCGTACTGCGATGACTGTGGACATGAAGAACTTTCTATGGATGTGTGTCCAAAATGTGGTAGCAGTAACTTGACGAAGATTGACCGTATGAATGGATATTTATCTTATTCAAGGGTAAAAGGTGATACCCGCCTCAATGATGCCAAGATGGCAGAGATTGCAGAAAGGAAAAGTATGTAATGCGATACCATAATATTACAAAAGATGATATGTTAAATGGTGACGGCCTGCGCGTGGTGCTGTGGGTTGCAGGCTGCTCCCATTGTTGTAAAGAATGCCACAATCCAATCACTTGGGATCCAAACGGAGGTTTAGAGTTTGGTGAAGCTGAAAAGCAGGAAATTTTTGCGGAATTAGAAAAAGATTACATCAGTGGCATTACATTTAGCGGTGGTGATCCGTTACATATAAGCAACGTATTCGATGTAACCGAATTGGCGGCAGAGATTCGCGCAAAGTATCCGAATAAAACCATTTGGTTATATACCGGTTCTCTTTGGGAAGAGATTGCAAACACACGGATTGTAAAATATGTGGATGTGATTGTAGATGGAGAATTCGAAGTGGATAAGAAAGACGTGCAGCTTCATTGGAAAGGAAGCTCCAATCAGCGAGTAATTGATGTTCCAAAGACTTTAGAAAGAGGAGAAGTGGTGTTACATGAAGAGAATTGCTAAATTTCACAAAGTAAGTTTCGCACAGTTCTGCGAAGGATGGATAGATACTTTTGGAGAGACCACACAGGAAGAATTACAAAGAATATATGATGGCATTAAGCTTCCAAAACGTGCCACATCAGGTTCTGCAGGATATGATTTTTATGCGCCGACAACATTTGTAATTGCACCAGGGGAAACTATCAAAATTCCGACTGGTATTCGCGTGGAAATGGAAGAAGACTGGGTTCTTAAATGTTATCCGCGAAGTGGTCTTGGATTCAAGTTTCGTTTGCAGTTAAATAATACGGTGGGTATTATTGACAGTGACTATTTTTATTCGGACAACGAAGGACATATTTTTGCCAAACTTACCAATGACACAAATGAAGGCAAGACAGTAGAGTTAAAAGAAGGCAATGGATTTATGCAAGGGATATTCGTAGAATATGGCATAACCATTGATGATGATGTTCAAACCGTTCGAAATGGCGGATTTGGCAGTACAACAAAATAGAAAAGGTATAAGAATAGATTCTCCGAATTGTGGTAATTCTAACAACGAAATACAGATTCGGAGGATTTTTTTATGGTCAAAAAATATACAGAGCAGATGGTTGGTTCTATACTGGAAGAAAATCGAACTATTATGAATCAAATGTTGCCAATTGGAGATAGCTTTGACGTATTGGAACGAAGAATCATTATCGGAGAAAAGCAATGTGTATTCTACTTTATAGATGGATTTACGAAGGATGAAAGTTGGATAAAAATGATGGCGGGCTTTTTTGCATTAAAGAAAGACGATATGCCAAGCAATGCCGCGGGGTTTGCGAAAATGGCGGTTCCCTATATAGAAGTGGATCTTTTGACAGATTTTGACAGTATCATTCGAAGTGTACTTTCGGGCGTTAGTTGCTTGTTTGTAGATGGGTACACGGAATGTATTGCCATAGATTGTCGCACATATCCGGCTAGAAGTGTAGGGGAACCAGAAAAAGATAAATCTTTGCGTGGTTCTAGAGATGGTTTTGTGGAAACGATTGTCTTTAACACGGCATTGATGAGAAGGAGAATTCGTGATCCACATTTGACGATGCAGATGTTTGAGGTTGGGAATAGTACACGGACAGACGTTGCCCTATGTTATATGGCAGATCGCGTGGATAAAAAGCTATTGGACCAATTGACAGAAAAACTTCAAAATTTAAACTTGGATTCACTTAGGATGAATCAGCAAAGTTTGGCAGAAGCCTTGTTTAAGCGAAAATGGTTTAATCCTTTTCCAAAGTTTAAATTTACAGAACGCCCGGATACCGCGGCGGTGTGTCTCTTGGAGGGGAAAATCGTGCTTTTAGTTGACAATTCACCGTCTGCCATGATTTTGCCTACGAATCTTATGGATATTGTTGAAGAGGCAAATGACCATTATTTTCCGACGCTCACAAATGTTTATCTGAAGATAAGCCGTATTTTGATTGCCATAGCTACTGTGTTTTTAACACCTGTGTTTCTTTTGATGATCCAGAATGTGGAATGGATCCCAAAGATGTTTGAATTTATTGTTATAGAAGATGGCGTGAACATACCGGTGTTTTTTCAGTTTTTAATTTTGGAGTTGGCGATTGATGGACTCAGGCTTGCGGCGCTTAATACGCCGAGTATGTTAAGTACGCCGCTTAGTGTCATAGCAGGTATTGTGATGGGAGAGTTTGCTGTGCGCTCGGGGTGGTTCGCTGCAGAAGTAATGTTATACATGAGTTTTGTGGCAGTGGCAAATTATACGCAGCCGAATTTTGAACTTGGTTATGCGCTAAAATTTATGCGACTTCTTTTGCTTGTTCTTACGGCAATATTTAATTGGGGAGGATTCCTTTTGGGTACAATAATTACCATTTGCTTCCTTGTTTTTAATCGAAGTATAGTGGGCGGAAATTATTTTTCCAAAAATTTTAGTTAAAAGGGTATTCAAGACGGAGATAGAGTGATATAATACATTCAGATATGACGATAACACGACAAGTGTTATCGAAAACTACATACAGCGGAGGCTAAAAATGAGAGAGTTTGTGATTACAACAGATAGTACCGTAGATTTGCCAAAAGCATTTCTGGAAGAAAAGAAAGTGGACGTTCTTCGTTTATCGTATATTATTGATGGGACTACATATCAAGATATGGGAGAATTATCCTGCAAAGAGTTTATGGATAAGATTAGAGAAGGGGCTATGCCTACTACATCTCAGGTAAATCCAGAACAAGCTAAGGATATGTTTGAAGAGATTGTGAAAGAAGGAAAAGACATTCTTCATATCGCATTTACTTCAGGGCTTAGTGGAACTTATAACAGTGAACGAATTGCAGCGGAAGAGCTGATGGAAGAATATCCGGATGCAAAGATTGTAGTGATTGACAGCTTGTGTGCTAGTATGGGGCAGGGATTGCTTCTATATAAAGCATTAGAACTTAGAGATGCTGGAAAGAGTATGGATGAGATTGCCACATGGGTAGAAGCGAATAAATTAAATGTATGTCATACAGTAGCTATTGACGATTTGTTCCATTTGCACAGAGGTGGACGTGTATCCAAGGCTTCAGCGGTGGTTGGTAGTGTAATCGGCATCAAGCCAATTCTTCAGATTGATGAAGAAGGAAGATTGGTTGTTATCAGCAAAGAGAGAGGAAGAAAGAAATCTTTGTTATCTCTGATTAACCGTATGGAAGAACAGATGAAAGGTTTTGAAAATGATGTGGCTATGATTGTTCATGGTGATTGTGAAGAAGAAGCAGAATTTTTAAAGGCTCAGATGAAGACTCGATTTGGAATTGATAATGTTATCATTAACGGCATTGGAGCCGTAATAGGAAGCCATACAGGACCGGGAGTTATAGCAGTGTTCTTTATGGGAGAAAAAATAAAATAGGATAAAAAATAACAGCGGCGATTGTTTTCAATCGTCGCTGTCTTTGTTAGTTTTCATTTACAGTTTGAAAATTCCCATAGCTTCTAAAAGTGAGCTTCCAAGGATGATTAAAAGGAAAACAGGAGCAATCCATTTGATCATAATGGTAAATAATTTTTCACTTTTGAAGATGCCGTTGGTTACTTTGACTTCATCAGAGATGGTTTTCGGTTTGATGATAAAACCAACTAATATGCAAGTAAAGAATGCAACAATCGGCATAAGGATACTATTACTTACAAAATCAAAAATATCTAAAATGTTTGTGCTTGGGTTGCCAAACAAATGGATGTGATTCCATACGCCGTATCCAAGAAGGGAAGGAACACCCATAGCAAGACTTCCAAGTGCTACAATAATGCAGGTGAACTTTCTAGTCCAATTAAACTTATCCATAAAGAAAGAAACAATGGTTTCCATCAATGAAATGGAAGATGTCAGAGCTGCTAAAAGTACCAGCACGAAGAAGAGAGCACCGATCACACCACCAAGTGCCATCTTTTCAAATACTTGTGGAAGCACGACAAACATAAGTCCGGCTCCTTTGTTTTCCACGATTCCACCTTCTAAAGCGAAGATGGCAGGGATGATCATAAGTCCAGAAAGGAAAGCAAAGCCAGTATCAAAAAGTTCAATCTGACGAACCGATGTTTCCAGGTGATTTTCCTTCTTCATATAAGAACCATAGGTAACCATAATTCCCATAGCCAATGACATAGAGTAGAACATCTGACCCATAGCAGCAACAAAGGTTTTCATAGTAAAGTTTTTAAAATCAGGCTTTAAATAGTAAACAACACCTTCCATAGCGCCGTCAATTGTTAAAACATAGATGGCAATAACCAATGTTAGGACTACTAGCACAGGCATCATAAATTTGCTAACGGCTTCCACGCCCTTTTGTACACCGAAAAATACAATGATTGCGGTTACGGCTACAAAGATAAAAAAGTATGCTCCGGATTCGCCAAAAGAAGAGATAAAGTTACCAAAAAAAGAATCCGACGCGGCGTCATGAATACCACCTGTTGCAAATATAACCAAATACTTGGTTACCCAACCACCGATAACACTATAATAAGGTAAAATTAAAATCGGAATCAATGCTGTGAGAAATCCGACAAAAGAAAACCGTTTACTGAGTTTTCCGTATGCTTCGATTGCGCTAAGTCCTGTCTTGCGACCAATTGCAATCTCTGCAATCATCAAAGTAAAACCAAAAGTTACCACTAAGATAAGGTATGTTAATAAAAAAGTACCGCCGCCATATTGTGCTGCAAGGTAAGGGAAACGCCAAATATTACCCAATCCTACGGCAGAACCTGCAGCCGCCAGTACAAAACCAATTTTACTTGAAAAATTACTACGTTGTTGTTCCATAAAGACCTCCTCGTTTGTTTATATATCATATGTAATAATTCGCTAGAAAACACAAAGAACATTATGCCATATATCGTTCTTGATAGCAAGTAAAAAGGTGAAAAAATAATACAAAAAAATGTTGACAATAGAAGAGTGATATGGTAAATTATAACTTGCGTGAAGCGAAAAAGAAAGCAGAGTTCCACTCTCACCTTAGCACAATCGCGTGACTATGGTTGATATTGATGAATTTCCCAGTTGTTATTATGGCAGGGTTTTATTGATTGAGTGGATAGTGTTTAAACTATTCATTTTTTTTGCGCAAAAGTAAAGTGATAATTATTTTATTAATGGAGGTGTACTACTATTAGCGAGTTAATGATCAACGAGCAGATCCGAGACAAAGAAGTACGTGTTATCGGAGAAGATGGAGAACAGTTAGGTATCATGTCAGCAAAGGAAGCTATGAAGCTTGCACAAGATGCTGATTTGGATTTGGTGAAGATTGCGCCAACAGCAAAGCCACCGGTTTGTAAGATTATCGATTACGGTAAATACAGATACGAGATGGCGAGAAAAGAAAAAGAAGCAAAGAAAAAGCAAAAGACGGTGGAAGTAAAAGAAGTTCGTCTGTCACCAAACATTGATACGAATGACTTGAACACCAAGATGAATAATGCAAGAAAGTTCATCGAAAAAGGAAATAAAGTAAAAGTTACTTTGCGTTTTCGAGGTAGAGAGATGGCACACATGCAATCAAGTAAACATATCTTAGATGATTTCGCAGATATGCTTAAAGAGGTTGCAACAGTGGAAAAGCCAGCAAAACTCGAAGGCAGAAGCATAAGCATGGTTTTAGCTGAAAAACGCTAAAAACAAACAAATTTAAGGAGGAAAACATCATGCCAAAAATTAAAACAAATAGAGCAGCAGCAAAGCGCTTCAAAAAAACAGCAACAGGACAGTTAAAAAGAAACAAAGCTTATAAGAGCCATATCTTAACTAAGAGATCTACAAAGAGAAAAAGAAATCTTAAACACGCAACTATTACAGATGCAACAAATGTAAAGAACATGAAGAAGGTTTTACCATATCTATAAGATGTGGAATAATTTGAAGGAGGATTAGGAAGAATGGCAAGAGTAAAAGGCGGATTAAACGCTAAGAAAAGACATAATAGAACATTAAAGCTCGCTAAAGGTTACAGAGGAGCTAGATCAAAACAGTATAGAGTAGCAAAACAGTCTGTAATGAGAGCTTTGACAAGCGCTTATGCAGGTAGAAAACAGCGCAAACGTCAGATGAGACAGTTGTGGATCGCACGTATCAACGCAGCAGCTAGAATGAACGGTTTATCATACAGCAAGATGATGCACGGTTTGAAAGTAGCAGGTGTTGAAATTAACAGAAAGATCTTAGCTGATATGGCAGTAAATAATGCAGCAGGATTTGCTACATTAGCTGAAACAGCAAAATCTAAATTGGCTTAATTAAGAAAATTAAAACCTCTCGGAAAATCCGAGAGGTTTTTTGTATGAAAATGTAGGAGATGAGTTACAAGGAACGTCCGCCACAAAAAAAGAACCTAGGCAAATTGCCTAGGTTCTTCTTACCATGCAGGAGATGGGACTTGAACCCACACGAGCGCATTGCTCACAAGATCCTTAGTCTTGCTCGTCTGCCAGTTCCGACACTCCTGCAGAACGGTAAATACCGTACTTGAACATACTACCACGGCAAAAATACATTGTCAACACTTTTTTTGAGAGAAATTACAGAAAACTTGTAACCTTTGCTTTGTTGCTATATAATAAGAATATCTTGGGGAAAACGGAGGAATGATTATGACCATTCGTGAACAGTTAGAACTGCGTGAGGTAGAGTATTTAAGCCCTTATGCGACATTAAGCAAAGATACAAAGGGACGAAAAAGACCGGACAAAAAATGTGACATTCGACCGGATTTTCAAAGAGATAGAGATAAAATATTACATAGCAAATCTTTTCGAAGATTAAAACAAAAAACGCAGGTGTTTTTGTTCCCGATGGGCGACCATTATCGAACAAGACTTACTCATACGTTGGAGGTTTCGCAGAATGCCAGAACGATTGCAAAGGCATTACGTTTGAATGAAGATTTGGTGGAAGCGATTAGTTTGGGACATGATTTGGGACACACACCATTTGGACATGCAGGAGAAAGGGCCCTTAATCGAATCTGCCCATATGGCTTTGAACATAATGAACAGAGTGTACGTGTGGTTGAATATTTGGAGAAAGATGGGCAAGGGCTTAACTTGACCTATGAAGTGATTGATGGAATTCGAAGTCATCAGACAGCAGGAAAACCGCAGACGTTAGAGGGTCAGATTGTGAGACTATCAGATAAGATAGCGTACGTGAACCATGATATAGACGACGCCATCAGAGGAGGGATTTTATCGATAGAAGATATTCCGACGGAATTTCGAACGGCCTTGGGAGATACCATCACGCAGCGGTTAAATACCATTATTCATGATGTGATAGTAAATAGTATGGATAAGCCTGTGATTTCCATGTCTGATGAGATTAACGCCGCTATGACAGGACTTCGTGAGTTTATGTTTGAACACGTATACTTGAATCCTGTTGCAAAGAGCGAAGAAAAGAAAGCGGAGCAGATGGTAGAAAATCTTTACTATTATTATATGGATAATTTTGATAAACTGCCGGATGAGTTCCTGCGCATGGCTGTGGAAAATGGAGAGAAAAAGGAACAGGTAATTTG
>JAZRCJ010000059.1:0-10709 GCA_045659705.1 Faecalimonas sp. | reverse complement strand
TCACAGAACGACATGGCTACGATCCGTCTTGGGCACTTAATCTTTCTTTGATACTCATTTTTTATTTCCTATAAAATAATTTTTTTCGGACATTTTTCCGCACATGCACCACAATTTGTACATTTTTCCGGATCAATGTGTGCGATGTTGTCTTCCACTGTAATCGCATCTGAAGGACATACCTTCTGGCACATCTTACAACCGATACAACCCACTTTACAAACAGTCATAACATCTTTTCCTTTATCTTTCGAACTACACTGAACAAGATGTTTTTGTTCATATGGAACCAGCTCGATTAAATTCTTTGGACATGCAGCCACACATTTTCCACAAGCTTTACAAGCTTCTTTGTCTACCACTGCTACGCCATCTACTACATGAATTGCATCAAACGGACAGGCCTTTACACAAGTTCCATATCCCATACAACCATATTTACATGATTTTGGTCCACCGTTTTGTACAAATGCCATCATGGTACAGTCTTCCACACCATAGTATGTATAATCTGTAGATGCTTTATCACAAGTTCCCGCACATTTTACAAATGCAGTCATACGAACCTGTTCTCCGGCTTCCTGACCCATAATCTCACCGATAACAGCCGCAACCGGTGCGCCACCAACCGGACAACCACCAACTTCTGCTTCTCCTGCAACAATGGCAGCTGCAAGACCAGAACAACCGGCATAACCACAACCACCGCAGTTATTACCCGGCAATGCATTTGTAATGGCCTCTTCACGTGGATCCACTTCTACCGCCAATTTTTTACCGGCAATTCCTAGGAATGCGCCGATGAATAATCCTACACAGCCTACGATAACGGCTGCAAAAACAATTCCTGTTATACTCATACTTACGCCCTCCTATATTAATCCTGAAAATCCAAAAAATGCAATCGCCATAAGTCCTGCTGTCACCAACACAATCGGTGTGCCCTGGAAAGCAGGTGACACGTCATTGTGTTCTGTCTTCTCACGAATACCTGCCATAATCACAATGGCAATCGTAAAGCCAACAGATATTGCAAAACCATTCACAACGCCCGCTAAAATACTATAATCCTTTTGTACATTAGTAAGTGCCACACCAAGCACTGCACAGTTTGTTGTGATAAGTGGTAAATATACACCTAACGCTTTGTACAGTGGCGGCATTACTTTTTTAAGAAACATTTCTACAAATTGAACCAATGCAGCAATAACCAGAATAAATACGATTGTCTGCAAATATTCAAAATGAGTAGGTACTAAAATAAATTTATAAATCAAACTTGTTATAAGTGACGCCAATGTAATAACAAAAATAACTGCGCCGCCCATACCTGCTGCTGTATCTACTTTTTTCGAAACGCCAAGGAATGGACAAATCCCCAAGAACTGGCTGAGTACAACGTTATTTACAAGGGCTGAACCAACTGCAATAATTAATAATTCTTTCATCTATGCACTCCTCCTATTCTTCATTTCCTGTCGGGAATACTTTTCCGCCGCATGCACTGTTCCCACAAGTTGCACAACCTTCACCACATCCTGTGTTCTTCGTTTCTTTTCCTTTTTTAGCAGCTGCAAGTTTCACCTTGTTCTGAATTGCAACAAGAACTGCAAGCACGAAGAACGCACCAGGTGCAAGGATGAAAATGGTTACAGGTTCATAAGTAACCGGCATGATTTGGAACCCAAATACTTTTCCTGCACCAATTAATTCTCTTACAATACCGATACAAGTAAGACCTACTGTAAATCCAAGCCCCATACCGATACCATCAAAGATAGATGGAAGTACCGGATTCTTAGAAGCATAACTTTCTGCACGCCCTAAGATAATACAGTTAACCACGATAAGTGGAATGTAAAGTCCCAATGATGCATAAAGACTTGGGATAAATCCTTCCAAAAGGAACTGTACAATTGTAACAAATGATGCAACAACTACGATAAATGCCGGCATTCTCACGGAATCCGGAATGATCTTTCGAAGCATCGAAATCAACATGTTGGACATTACAAGTACGGCTGTTGTTGTAAGTCCCATACCCACACCATTAATGGCAGATGTAGTTACCGCCAAAGTCGGACACATACCAAGCATTAAAACAAATGTAGGATTTTCTTTAATGAGACCATTATACAATCTTTCTAAACATTTATTCATTTGCACTACCTCCCACCATAAATACATTTTGGAAATACGCAAGTCCTGTATTCACAGCATTCGTAAATGCAGTCGAAGTAATCGTCGCGCCACTTATAGCATCAATTTCATTGTCTGCACTTGCAGACTTAGAAACTACAAAACTTTCTACTTTTTTGTCGACATACTGGCCTCTAAAATCTGCGTTCTGTGCATTCATTCCAAGTCCAGCTGTTTCACTAATGGTAAGAACTTCAACACCCTTCACAGTGCCATCAGCCGCAATACCTACTGAAATCTTGATATCACCGCCATACCCCTCTGAAGAAGTCGTAGTCACTACATACCCGATTGTCTCTTCTCCTTTTTTTGCTTCTGCGACTTCATTCACTGTGCATCCCGCAATATCAACAACATCTGCTTTTACTTCCATTGCCTCAAAACGATCTGCATCCGTAAGCACTGCCTTATATGCTTCCTGTTTTGCTGCTTCCTGAGCCGCTGCAATCGGTTCTTTTGTAATTTCATAAACTAATCCTAATAGTAACCCTGCAATTAGAGTAATCGCCGTCAAAATGGCTGTATTCTTTATAATATTTTTCATTATTTTTCTCCTCCTTTGCCAAATGGTTTTGGAAGAGTTACCTTCTCAATGAGTGGTACTAAAAGGTTGCCGATGATAATTGCATATGAAACACCTTCTGCAGAACCGCCGAAAAGACGGAACAAACCGGTCAAAATACCAAGCACTGCACCATAAACAATCTGTCCTTTTTTCGTAATTGGCGCTGTTACATAATCCGTTGCCATAAACCATGCACCAAGCATCAATCCACCACCACAAAGGTGTGCAGTGATAAATTGTGGATCAAATCCACGGCCCCCAAAAAGTACAAGGAAGATAATGAATGTCACAATATATGTACCTGGAATTGCAAGATCAATAACACCCATTAAAATAAGGAACATTGCTCCTATCATAATTGCAATTGCAGACGTTTCACCGATAGTACCGCGAATATTTCCGAATAACATATCAAACGTATTCACTACTTCTCCTGCTTTTAACTGTGCAAGTGGTGTTGCTCCGGAAAGACCATCATACGCAAAGGTTGTCATTCTTCCCGTAAAGGAAATCAATAAGAAACATCTTGCACCAAGTGCCGGGTTCATAAAGTTTTGTCCCAGACCACCAAATAATTGTTTTACTACCAAAATAGCAAATACGCTACCAAGTACGCACATCCACCAAGGTGCTGTCGGTGGCATATTTAAACCAAGTAACAAACCTGTTACAACGGCACTTAAATCTCCGATTGTAACCTTTCTGTGCATCAATTTTTCATAAATGTATTCTGTCGCCACAGCAGTCACTGTCGTAATAAGTACCACAATTGCTGCCGAAAGTCCAAAGTTATAGATACCGAAAATAGTTGTCGGCAACAACGCAATAATTACCATCAACATGATATTGCCTGTCGTTACTTTGGAACGAATATGTGGTGACGATGAAATATTATAATTTTCACTCACAGTTTTTCACCATTTCCTTTCCGTATTATTTCTTTCTTTTATTTGCCAAAACAATTTTCTTCATAGAACCAATAGACTGCTTTAATTGACGTTTTGCAGGACATACATAACTACACGAACCACATTCTACACATTCCAATCCGTTCCATTTTTCAAACATTGCTTCATCATGATGTTCTGCATAATCAGCAAGGCGTGACGGAATAATTCTACTTGGACACGCTTCCACACAGCGTCCACAATTAATACATGCGCTCGGTTCGCGCTCTGCCACTTCATCCTTTGTAAGACAAAGAATAGAGGAAGAGGTCTTCGTAATCGGCGTATCTAATGTAAACATTGCAAATCCCATCATAGGACCGCCTGAAATCACTTTTTCAGGTTCGTTTTTAAATCCGCCTGCAGCTTCAATCAATTCCTTCTGATTTGTTCCTAATAAAACTTTGAAGTTTCCAGGTTCATTTATAGCATCTCCACTGACAGTTACAATTCGTTCCATAAGCGGTTTTCCTACTACAACTGCATTATGAATTGCAATTAAGGTTTCCACATTGTCAACGACACATCCTGCATCAGCCGGGAGCATTGCCGCATGAATGGCTCTCTTTGTAGTTGCATAGATGAGCTGACGCTCTGCACCCTGTGGATATTTTGTTTGTAGTGCTTTTACCTCCATGCGTGGCTCGTCTTTTACAAGTTCACGAAGCTTTTCAATACAATCTTTCTTGTTATCTTCCACGCCGAAAATTCCCACTGCGTTATCAAACAACTGCAAGACTACCTTCATACCACTTACTAATTCTTCCGGATGTTCTAACATTCTTCTATAATCTGCTGTTATATATGGTTCACATTCCGCACAGTTTGCAATTACATATTCAATATTATCCGGTTCTTTCGGAGATAATTTTACTTTTGTAGGGAAGCCTGCACCACCCATACCAACGATACCCGCATCGCCAATAAGTGTTAATATATCTTCTTTCGTCAATTCTTCTAACGGTTTTACTTCCGGATACGTTACTTCTTCATATGCACCGTCATTTTCTACCACAATACAACTTACCTTTGACCCCGTTGCATTAAAATGTGGTTCAATGGCTTTTACCGTACCTGATACAGAAGCATAAATTGGTGCAGATACAAATCCTGCTGCCTCTGCAATTTTTTGGCCCTTTAAGACCTTGTCTCCTACGGCCACAGTCGGTGTCGCCGGAGCACCAATGTGCTGGGAAAGTGGATACACCAAATCACCGGTAGGCAAAATCGGAACAATTGCTTTATCTTTTGCAAGACTTTTGCCATCGTTTGGATGGATACCACCTTTGAATGTAAATACTGCCATTCTTTTTCTTCCTTTCTCTTGTTTATTTTTTCACACATCTTTTTATAAACAAATAGAGACTACAAGTAGTCTCTATTTCATATGCGTTACACCAGTTAAATTATTCAGCGCTTTCTTCTACTGCAACTTCTTCTACAACCTCTTCTGTTGCAACTTCTTCAGCTACTACTTCTTCCACAACTTCCTCTGTAGCTTCTTCTACTACAGGTTCTGCTTCTGGTTCAAGAACTTTCATACTTAAGCTAATCTTCTTATCTGCTTCGTTAAGGTCTACAACCTTTGCAGTGATTTCCTGACCTACTGCCAAAGCATCAGCTGGTTTTTCAACGTGTGCTCTGGAAATCTGAGATACGTGTAACAACGCATCCACACCTGCTGCTAATTCAACAAATGCACCAAAATCAGTCATTCTTGCAACTTTACCTGTTACAACTGTACCTACTGCGTAATCTGCAGCTGCATTTGCCCAAGGATTTGTCTCTGGGAATTTTAAGCTTAAAGCAACTTTTGTTTCATTAATGTCTTTTACAAGAACTTTAACAACGTCACCAACCTGGAATACTTTCTTTGGATTTTCCACTCTTCCCCAAGACATCTCAGAGATATGTAATAATCCATCTACGCCACCAAGGTCGATAAATACACCGAAGTCTGTTACATTCTTCACAGTACCTTCTACTGTATCGCCAACATTTAATTTTTCAAAAAGTTCTTTTTGAAGTTCTGCTTTTGCTGCAACTAAAAGCTGTCTTCTGTCACCGATGATGCGGTTTCTTCTAGGATTGAATTCGCTGATAACAAATTCGATTTCCTGACCAAGATATTTGTTCAAATCTTTTTCATAAGTATCTGAAACAAGGCTTGCAGGGATGAAAACTCTTGTTTCTCCAACTGCAACGCTCAATCCACCGCCAAGGATCTGTGCAACTGTTGCTGTAAGTACTTCTTTGTTTTCGAAAGCTTCTTTTAATCTTTCATTTCCTTTTTCCGCTGCTAATCTCTTGTATGTCAACAACACTTGACCTTCGCCATCGTTTACTTTCAAGATTTTTGCAGTTAATGTATCTCCTACAGATACAACTGTGGTAAGATCCACATTTGGTTCATTCGTGTACTCGTTACGAGTAATGATACCGTCTGCTTTATAGCCGATATTCAAAATGATTTCATCAGGTTTCACATCTATGACTGTACCATCTACGACCTCTCCATTACGAATTGTTTTGAATGACTCTTCTAACATTTGTTCAAAAGTTAATTCTGACATTATTTTGAACCTCCTCAATTATATTGTTGGGCGTTGATGCCCCTGCTGTAATACCTACCGTTTTTACTGACTTTAATTGATTCCCATTCAAATCGTCAAGTGTCTGTATATAGTACGTATTGTCACATGCTTTTTTGCATATTTCAAATAACTTTTGAGTATTGGAACTGTGCTTGTCTCCTATGACAATCATAGCATCCACCTCTTTTGCAATACTTTCAGCCTCTGTCTGGCGTTCTTTTGTCGCACTGCAAATCGTATTTAAAACACTTATATCATAACTCTTTTTCGAAAGAATTTCAACTAAATATTTGAATTTATTGTAATTAAATGTCGTTTGAGAAACCACGCATATTTGCGAATTATCTGGGAAGATAAGATTCTGTGCATCTTCTTCTGTTTTTACCACATAAGCACCATTTTTTGCCCATCCCATAATCCCCTTTACTTCCGGGTGGGTGGCATCCCCGATTATCACAATTTCCTTCCCATTTTCGCTTTCTTCTTGCACAATTCGATGAATTTTTTTCACGAAAGGACAAGTGGCATCCACACACACAACGCCGCGTTCTTCTAAAATATCATAAATATCTTTCGACACACCGTGGGAACGTATAATCACAATGCCGCCATCTAGATTTCGTAGTTCTTCCTCTGTATGAAGTACCATTACTCCCTTTGCCTCTAAGTCCTTTACCACTTCTGCATTATGAATAATCGGACCAAAGGTGTAAATAGTTTCTCCCTGATGTGCTTTTACCTGTTCATACACTGTCTCTACCGCGCGTTTTACACCAAAACAAAACCCCGCAGTTTTTGCTAATTTTACTTGCATAAGGAACGAATTGCCTCCACTACTTCATTGATTGACATATCAGAACTGTCGATATAGGTCGCATCTTCTGCCTGCTTTAGTGGTGCGATTTCACGATTCATATCACGGTAATCTCTTTCTTCAATATCAGAAGCGATTTCGTCCAAATTACAATCTACACCTTTTTCTTTTAATTCCAAATATCTGCGTTTTGCGCGTTCTGCAACGCTTGCAGTTAGGTATACCTTTACATTCGCATTTGGCAAAATATTGGTTCCGATATCGCGGCCATCCATAACCACGTCATTCTTTGCCGCCATATCTCTTTGCAAATCCAAAAGCTGTGCGCGAACATCCGGAATAGCTGAGGAAACGGATGCCATATTGCCCACTTCTTCTGTACGAAGTAATGCAGTTACATTTTCTCCATTCAAATAGACTTGTTGTACCCCATTTTCATATCCGAGGGTAACAACTGCTTTTTTACATGCGACAGCAATCTTTCCTGTCTCTTCTGGTTTCAATCCTTCTTTCAAGAAAAACACTGCAAGTGCACGATACATAGCTCCTGTATCCACATACACATAACCCATTTCTTTTGCCACTAATTTGGCGATTGTACTTTTCCCTGCTCCTGCAGGTCCGTCAATTGCAACATTGTATCCCATTTTTCTTTTCTCCTCTTCTTAATATATGCTACTGCCGGCAGCATAGGCTGTCGACCATGCGATCTGTAAATTAAATCCACCGGTTAAGGCATCTAGGTCTAACACTTCTCCCACGAAATAAAGGCCGGAAACCAACTTTGATTCCATCGTAGAAGGATTGATTTCTTTTACTGATACACCACCACGGGTAATGATAGCTTCGTTAAAATCTCGAAGCCCAATAATTGTAAACTGAAAATCTTTTATTAGCCCAACAAAGAACTGCCTTTCTTCTTTTGTAATTAGATTCACCTTCTTTTCCGGGTCAATCTTACTCCTTTCAAGCATAACAGGAATGAGCTTGGAAGGAAATAGTTTATTTATGGCATTTTTAAATTGTTTGTTTTTATTTTCTTCAAAATCACGAAGTACTCTTTGGTCTAATTGTTCAAATGTAAGGGCTGGTTTCAAGTCGATTGAAAGTTTTAATGGACCTTTTTCCAACTTATCCCCAACATAGCTACTAGCACTTAACATCAGTGGTCCACTAACACCATAGTGGGTAAATAGCATCTCGCCAAAATCTTCATAAAGCGTTTTCTTTCCTTCAAAAATCGTTGCTTTCACATTTCGAAGAGACAACCCTTGTAATTCTTTTGCATCATCTTCTTCCGTCACAAGTGGTACCAATGCTGGTTTGATATCTGTAACTTTATGTCCCATTTCTTTCGCAAACCGATACCCATCTCCTGTAGAACCTGTTGTCTGATACGAAAAGCCACCCGTTGCCATGATGCAGGCATCCGCATACACTTTCTTTCCGTCCGCTAGTTCCAAATATTCAAAAGCACCCTCACCAACAATCCGTTTCACTGCCGTGTGAAGATGAATTTGCACGCCCAGATTTTTCAATTCCCTCGTCATAGCACCGATAACATCTGAGGAATGATCAGAAACCGGGAAAATACGATTTCCTCGCTCCACTTTCGTCGCTACACCAATTCGCTCAAAGAATTCAATAGCATCTTGGTTGGTAAAACCATAAAAACTACTGTATAAAAATTTGGGATTGCGAAGCACACTAGCAAACAGTGTCTCCATATCACTGGCATTCGTGATATTACATCTTCCTTTTCCTGTTATATAAAGTTTTTTGCCCAACTTTTCATTTTTTTCAAAAAGATGAACTTCGTTTCCGTTATAAGCTGCAAATATGGCAGCAAACATTCCGGCTGCGCCACCGCCTACTACCAATACTTTACTCATGTTTTTCTTCTCCTCGTATCGCCAATTCTCCCGTCACAGGATTTAAATCATCACTGCCATACACTTGATATTCATCCCACACGCGATACATCTCTTCCATCGTCTCCATAACCTTATTCTTCTTTTTCATACACAGGGCTGCAATCAACGCATTGACAAGACTAAGCGGTGCTACAAAGGAATCAACAACCGACACAAGCTGACTCTTTGCCGTTAAGTTACAGGATGAATACAGGTTAATCGGCGAATTCATACAATCTGTAATCGTAATCACTTTTGCACTGCGATTATTGGCAAACTCTAAGGCTTTTAACGTTCTTACAGAATAACGTGGAAAACTAATTCCGATTACCACATCTTTTTCACCCACATGGATCATCTGTTCAAACAAGTCACTGGAACTGTTTGTCCGAACCAAAACAGCCTGCTCTAATACCATATGAAGTCCGGACCACAGCACTTCTGCAAGTGGAGCACAGTTTCGAACACCTACAATGTATACTTTTCTCGCCTTGGCAATCATATCCACTGCACTTTGAAAGGTCTGCTCATCAATCTGTTCTAAGGTCTGCTCTAGATTGTGTATATCTGTATTTATCACTTCTTTTAAAATCGTTTCTTTTGCTTTTTTCACTATCATTCTCCATAAAATATATTACCTAAATATTATGAATGATTTGAGGGAAAACATCAAGTGTTATCAGCAAAAATCTAAAAAAGAAGCACACGAAATTCGCATGCTTCTTTGTCATTCACTATACCGGATAACTTCCGTTTTCTGTATCTGCCACTGTTTGGTCTACCCCCGTCTGCTGTGCTTCTCTGTATTTAAAGAAGTCTGTAGCAACCTGTGGGAACAAAGCGTAAGATAATACGTCTTCTTCCTGCTGTGACCACTGTGCCATTTCTGCGCGAAGTGTATCCAATTCGTCTGGAATTAAATCTGCCGGACGACATGTGATAATTTCCGCATCTTCACCGATACATTTTTTCTGTACTTCTGGGTCAAATGGTTTTACAGTTGCACCATATTTACCACTTAAGATATCTTTTGTTTCTTTTGTAGCCATTTTGTAACGTTCTCCCATAAGTACGTTAAATACAGCCTGTGTACCAACGATCTGTGAAGAAGGTGTTACAAGTGGTGGCTCACCAAGGTCTTTACGTACCTTCGGTACTTCTTCCAATACTTCGTAGTATTTATCTTCTGCACCTTGTTCTTTTAACTGAGATGTAAGATTTGATAACATACCACCTGGTACCTGGTAAAGTAATGTTTTAATATTAACACCCATATTCTTTGGATTAAGAAGTCCTGATTCTAAAGCTTCGTCACGCATTGGACGGAAGTAATCAGCGATTTCAGAAAGTAAATTCTGATCAAATCCTGTATCATATGGTGTTCCTTTGAATGTTTCAACCATAACTTCTGTAGCAGGTTGAGATGTTCCTAACGCAAATGGAGACATCGCTGTATCGATTACATCAACACCAGCTTCAACTGCTTTCAAGTATGTCATTGAAGCAACACCTGATGTGTAGTGTGTATGAAGTTGAATTGGAAGGTCTGTAGCTTCTTTTAAAGCACTTACTAATTCAGTTGCTTTGTATGGTACTAAAAGACCAGCCATATCTTTAATACAGATAGATGTAGCACCCATTTCTTCAATTCTCTTTGCAATATCCATCCAATATTCC
>JAZRCJ010000058.1:0-22978 GCA_045659705.1 Faecalimonas sp. | reverse complement strand
AATATAGATATTACAGTAGCATCAAAAGGGCACGAGGAGCCGAATCCACCTAAACCACCAGTAAAACCAACTGAGCCAACGTTTGAGACGGTAACATTTGCTGATTTTGGTGTGGAAGATGGTACATATTCAGCAAATGATGATTTGTCATTTCAAGGACAAAAAAAGGGTAGTTTAGCTAATAAAACATTTGAGGGAACCATAACTCTCGACAAGAATATGATTAGTAGTCTTAATATTGGAGGACAAGCATCAGGTTGGGAAGGTGTACGATTACTTGTTTATGCAGATGGTAGTTTGGCGTTTGGCGAGGCTTACGAACGATTTGATTACGTATATATTGATGAAACGCTAGCAAAAACAACGGTCGTAGGAGCACCGGTGGATATCAAACTTTCATTTGAAGTTACAGATATCGATGGTGACGGAACAAAAGATGATGTACGGTTCTGGTTATATTTTAATGATGTGCTTTATAATGAAACTTCAATTATGGAGGCAGTGGATTATGCACAGTATTTAGGCAATTATATTGGAGGATATACTAGTGCACTAAATCTAAGTATTACAGTAGCATCAAAAGGACATGGGAAGCCAAAGCCACCTGCACCATCAGGGAAACCAACTCCGCCAACATTGGATACCGTAACATTTGCAGATTTTGGTATTGAAGATGGCAAATATTCTTACAGTAATGATGATTTATCTACTCGTGGTTATAATACTGATGGATTGGCGAATAAAACTTTTGTTGGGAAAATAAAATTCGGCAAAAAGCCAGGAGTGAGCATTCAATTTGCCGGAAAAGATTCTGCATGGGAAGGTGTCAAATTGTTTGTTGATAACGAAGGATTATGGTTTGGTGAGGCCTATGAACGATTTGATTACGTATTTATCAATAAGAAAATAATAGGGAAATCTACAGATATTAAACTTTCTTTTGAAGTTATAGATGCAGATAAGGATGGCAAAGAAGATGATGTACGATTTTGGCTGTATTTCAATGATGTACTATATAATAATGCACCAATCATGGAAGCAGTAGACTATGCTCAATATTTGGGCAATTATATAGGAGTTTATGTCTTTAACAAGGATGCAGATGTGACGATGAAGTCCGCTATCTTAAATGTAGAAATTGAGAAAGTTGATTTCCGAATATTTGGATACAATTCAGAATGGGAAAAGGCATTTGAAGCAGACCGAAAAGGTTTGACCAGTGAAATTCATTCATCTTCAAATGCCGCACCATATACAGGTGATAATGCACAAGTAGCATGGTATATGATAGTTTGTGTAATAACATTGATGGGTATTGGTATGCTTTGCTTTAGAAAGAAAGGCTGGAATAAATCATGAAATTTGTTGAGTGTTTAAGACAGAAATCAGAAGACAATTTAGGAAATAGAACACCAATAATTGCATTCCTGGGTGACAGTGTCACCCAGGGATGTTTTGAAGTATATGAAAAAAATGCTCAAATACATGCGGTGTTTGATGGAAAAGAGGCGTATTCTGAGAAGGTAAAAAGAATTCTTGGAATGTTATATCCGTTAGCACCTGTGGCAGTAGTCAATGTAGGTGTTGAGGGAGACTCGGCACCGTATGGTGTAAAACGATTTGAAAGGGATGTGCTTTCTTGCAATCCGGATCTTCTTATCGTTTGCTATGGGTTAAATGATAGTAATGAGGAGCAGGAAGGAATTCCACAATACAAAACAGCATTAAAAAAGATATTTACTAGTGCAAGAGAAGCGGGAATTGAAACCATTTTCATGACCCCTAATATGTTTAATATATATTTAGACGAAAGAGCAGTAAAGCCTTTTCTACATGAAGTAGGAAATATGTTTGCAAGAAGGCAGTTAGAAGGTACTTTTGATGCCTATATGAATGCAGCGAGAGAAGCATGTGAAGAAGAACAGGTGACGATTTGTGACTGTTATGCAATCTGGAAGAAGATGTATGAGAACGGTGTGGATACAACAGCGTTGCTTTCAAACGGATTAAATCATCCGATTAGAGAAATGCATAATCTGTTCGCTTGGGAACTTGTGAAGACCATATTATATTAAGAAGCATAAAGTGGGAAAGCGAGGAGTGAAATTAGTGGAACAGTTATCAAGATGGATTTGGGTGGATGGTAACCCACAGAAGGATTCTTATGGGGAATTTTATTCGGAATTCCGATATGATGGAGGACAGGCGATTATAAGGATTTCAGTGGACTCTAATTATGTCCTCTATATCAACGGAGAATTTGTCAATTCTGGACAGTACTGCGATTTTCCACATTACAAAGTATACGACGAACTGAATGTTACGGAATGGTGCAGAGAAGGAATAAATCAACTTGCAATTGTTGTCTGGTATTATGGAGAGGAATGCTTTACATATTATTCAGGGAATGCAGGATTGTGGTTTGAAATAGATATAGATGGTCGACAGAGAGCTTATTCTTGCGAGGAGGTAATGTCACGCTATAGTAATACCTTTAAAAATGGTTATATGAAAAAAATAACCATCATGCAAGGATTTAGCTTTTTTTATGATGCGACAAAGGAAGATAATTGGAGACAGGGAGAACTTGTTGGATTTTCAAAAAGTGTAATAGTGGAGCAAGATTTGAACTTTTACCCACGTAAAACAAAGAAAATGGAGATCCTACCTCGAGCAAACTCCAAACTGATTAAGAGTAGTAAAAACTATTATTTATTTGATTTGATGCAAGAGGAAGTGGGATATCTTGCATTTAAGTTGCACTCCAAGAAAAAACAATTACTAACCATTTGTTGGGGAGAACATATTGTTGATGGTGTAGTGCGAAGAAAAATTGGAGATTTAGATTTTAGCGTAGAAATAATTGTAGGAGAGGGCATTACAGAATATGTCAATTATTTTAGAAGATTAGGGCTTCGCTACCTGGAAATTCATTCGGAGGATGCATTAGATATTGAATATGCAACGGTGAAACCTTGCCCGTATCCACTACATTTTGTGAACCGAAAATTCACAAATCCATTACACCAGAGAATATACGATGTTGCTGTGCGAACATTACATCTATGCATGCATGAGCATTATGAAGATTGTCCGTGGCGTGAACAAAGCTTATATGTATTGGATTGCCGAAACCAAATGCTTTGTGGATACTATGCGTTTGAGGAATATGAATTTGCAAGAGAAAATCTGCATCTGTGGGGCAAGGATAATCGCAGTGATAAGTTGCTTTCCATCTGTGCTCCAACCTCTTTTGATCTGACGATTCCTTCTTTTTCATTGCACTATATTATAGCAATGTATGAATATGCGAGATATTCGGGAGATGTTTCGTTGTTGAAAGAAAACTTTCTCAAAATGCAGTCTATTATTGAGTTGTTTGAAGGACAAATGGAAGATGGGCTAGTGTTGAACTTTACAGGGGAAAGACACTGGAATTTTTATGAGTGGAGCTATGATTTGGAAGGATATTTGTTCTCTGAGACAGAGGCTATTGCAGAAGCAGCACTAAATTGTTTTTTTTCTCTTGCATTACAAAATATGCAAAAAATATGTGAGTTATTAAATGTAAAAGGCCGATATGCTGAACAAGCAGAACAATTGAATCGTGCAATTAGAGATGCTTTTTACGAAGAACAAAGTGGATTGTTTGTGAACAATTTGGTGAAGCATGAAAAAAGTGAACTTGTGAATGCGCTTGCTGTGCTGTGTGGGGCAACGAAAGGCGAGGAGGCAAAGAAAATCTGTGCAATTCTCGCGGGTGAGAACGAGATTACACAGATTACACTTAGTATGTCTGGGTTTTTATATGACGCATTACTTTTAACAGATAAAGAAGGGTATAAAGACTATATTATTAAGGATATAGAAAAGAGATATTCTTACATGTTAGATGCAGGAGCAACATCCTTCTGGGAGACCGAGAAAGGAGAAGCAGAAGGCGGTACAGGAGATGGTAGTCTTTGTCATGGTTGGAGTGCAATGCCAGTTTATTATTTTAACATATTGTTGCAATAGGAGGAATTTATGAAGAAACCAAGCTTAGATGAATTAACTATTAAAGAGAAGATTTCACAACTACTGATGCTTGGCCAGGGTTATTTGGAGTATAGATGGGAAAACGGGGGAATGATTCCACGAACCATGGACGAAATTAATGAAATTATGACGAAATACCAATACGGAAGTATGTATGCCTATGGTGCAGTCGGCAGAGGAAAATTGGATGCAGATCATGTGACGGATGTAAATGATATGGGAGAAGCCAGTGTCTCACAACACAAAGAATGGCTGGAGGCAGTACAGAAGAATGTGCGGTTACCTATGTTGTTTGGCACGGATTCGGAATTTGGTTTACATTACGCATTTCGGGATGCATCTCAGACAGTAGGGGCTTTGTCCATTGGTGCTGCAAATGATGAAGTACTGACGGAAGAATTGGCAGCTCAAGTTGCAAGGGAACACAAGGCGGCTGGATCTAACTGGCGTTGGTCACCGGTTCTTGATTTACCTAATCGTTTCAATGGTATCAGTATAGGCAGGTCATATTCAGATGATATAGAGCGATTGACAAAGCTCTGTATTGCAACGATTCGAGGTACCGAACGTGAAGGTGTTGCATCGCATGCTAAACACTTCCCAGGAGAAGATCCTTATGAATTTCGCGATGGCCACTTTGTAACACCATGTATTAATATTTCTTTAGAAGAATGGGAGCAAAGACAGGGAAAAGTATTTCAGAATATCATTGACGCAGGCGTCATGTCGATTATGACGACACACACTGCATTTCCAGCATGTGACGACGAGATGATTAATGGGAAATATATACCGACATCTTTTTCAAATAAAGCAGTAGAGCAACTTTTGCGAAAAAAAATGGGATTTGAAGGTGTCATCATTTCAGATGATTTATCAATGGGTGGACTTAGTACAATTTGTTCTCACGAAGAAATGTTGGTGCGATTGATAAACGCTGGACATGATATTTTGCTTGGAGTTAAAGAACATGATTATGAATTGGTATATAAAGCTGTCTGTGACGGTAGGATTTCTATGGAACGGATTGATGACTCTTGTCGGAGAGTTTTAGATTTGAAAGAGAAAATAGGATTATTTGAAGAATGCCAAGAGCAAGAGACATATTCTCCTGCGGATACCAATGCAAAAATTTCGGAGTTAAATAGAAAGATTGCTGAAAAAGCAATTACTCTTTTGTATGACAGAATGCAGATGTTACCTCTCAATAAGGAGAAGATAAAGAAAGTTGCTATTGTGTGTGTATCTCATTCGACAAAGACGATAGAAGAATTAGAAACCATGAAGAAAGCGTTTGAGGAGCATGATGCCGAGGTGGTACTTTGTGATGGTATTACAAGAGAATCTTATGGATTAATAGCGAAGCAGAATGATTTAATTGTATATGTTGGACATTTATCGCATCATCGACCAATGGGTATGCCTTCGTTTTATGACGAAAAAATGGACTGTTTCCGTTATGCATTTACAGAAGATCATGAAAAGGCAATCGGCGTATCCACGGGATATCCGTATGTTCATCATGATGCGATGCAGGGGGCAAATACTTTTATTAATATCTATTCGACTGATGATGAGAGTCAAAAGGCTTTTGTAAAAGCTCTTTATGGTGAAATCCCATTTGCCGGAACTTCGCCTATAGATATTGAACCGAAACTTCGATATGTTTATTGCTAAAATTAATTTAAAGACGAGGAGAATGTAAAGATGAATGTATTAGCAGTTGTGAGCCATCCGGATGATATGGAGATTCTTTGTGCAGGAACTCTTATACGATGTGCGAAAAGAGGAGATAAAGTCACTGTATGTCATATGGCAAATGGAAATATGGGGCATGAAATTATTATGCCAGAAGAATTGCGAGAAATCCGAGCAGAAGAGGCAAGAAGATCTGGGGCGTTGGCAGGATTTGATATCATTTCCTGTGATATTGGAGATTTAATGGTATATGACGGAAATAAAGAACAACGGGACAAGGTGGTAGAGGTGATTCGCCAAGTGGATCCAGATTTTATTCTTACACATGCGCCAAATGATTATATGCCAGACCATGTGGCAGTAAGCAAAATAGTGTTTGATGCTTCTTTTGCTGCAAGTGTACCACACTATGAGATGTCCGATTCGGGAGTTGCAAAGGTTATTCCAATCTATTATATGGATACAGATGGAGGCGTAGATTTTGTTCCTACAGAATATGTGGATATTTCAGAAGAAATGGATTTGAAATTGGAAATGGCAAAATGCCATGAGAGCCAATTGAAATGGTTGAAAGATCATGACGGCATTGATTTCACTGAGATTGTTAAACTTATGTCTAGATATAGAGGATATCAGTGCGGTGTGAAATATGCGGAAGGATTTAGGCAATGTCTAACATTACCGCGAATGATTCCTAAGAGATTGCTACCGTGAAATAGGTGGATGTGTAATTATATATGAAGGGAGCATTAAACATAGTGAAGAAAGTATGGAAAAGAGTAACTGCACTGCTTTGTGCGGTGTGTTTACTTGTATCTTCGGATTTTCAAGGCATATTAAAAAGCGAGGCGGCCAGAATGGCGCCGAGATTTGATAGTGTAACATTTAGCGATTTCAATGTCGGAGATGACACTTATTCTGCAAATGATGACTTGGCGTTTGAAGGGCAAACGGAAGAAAGTTTAGCGAACAAGACATTTGAAGGGAATATCACTTTTGACAATGACACAGTTAACAGTCTAAATATTGCAGGACAGGAATCAGGCTGGGAAGGCGTGCGATTACTTGTTGATGGTGATGGATTGTGTTTTGGCGAGGCTTATGAGAGATTTGATTATGTATACATTGACGAATTGATAGCACAAACAACTGTAATAGGAGAGCCGGTGGATATCAAACTTTCATTCGAAGTTGCAGATACAGACAACGATGGGGATGAAGATGACGTACGGTTTTGGTTGTACTTTGAGAATGTACTTTACAATAATGCGCCAATTATGGAGGCGCTGAACTATGCCCAATATTTAGGAAATTATATTGGAGGATATACTAGTGCATCAAGCGCAAGTATCACAGTGGCATCGAAAGTGCCGACAGTGCTGGCAGAGCCGACATTTGAAACCGTAACATTTAGTAACTTCAATGTCGAAGACGACACTTATTCTGCAAATGATGACTTGGGGTTTGAAGGACAAACAGAAGGAAGTTTGGCAAATAAGACATTTGAAGGAACTATCACTTTTGATAATGACACAGTTAACAGTTTGAATATTGCCGGACAGGAATCAGGCTGGGAAGGCGTGCGATTACTTTTCGATGGTGAAAACTTATGTTTTGGCGAGGCTTACGAACGATTTGATTATGTCTACATTGACGAATCATTAGCACAAACAACTGTAATAGGAGAGCCGGTGGATATCAAACTTTCATTCGAAGTTGCAGATACAGATAGTGATGGAGCAGAAGATGATGTACGGTTCTGGTTGTATTTCGAGGATGTACTCTATAATGAATCGCCAATTATGGAAGCGGTGGACTATGCCCAATATTTAGGAAATTATATTGGCGGATATACCAGTGCATCAAGCGCAAGTATCACAGTGGCATCGAAAGTGATTGAAGAGATTGGAGGGTCAATCTTTGATACTATAACTTTTGATGATTTGGGATTGGAAGATGGTACATATTCTTATAATAATGAAAATCTAGCAACAAGCGGTTTTTATAAAGATGGTTTTGCCAACAAGACTTTCACAGGAAACATATCATTTAGTAGTACGCCGCAAACCAATATCAATTTTGCCGGAAAAGATACGGGATGGCAAGGGGTTGCATTATTTACGTATGAAGAAGGTCTGTATTTTGGCGAGACGGAAGGACTCTTTGATGCTGTATGGTTAGATGTTCCGCTGGATATGACATATAATGTGAAGATTACTTTTGAAGTTGTAGATGCGGATGGGGACGGTCGAGAGAATGATGTCAGATTTTGGTTTTATATTGAGGACCAATTGTATGGAGAAGGACCAATTGTAGAAGCGATAGATTATGCACAAAAATTGGGCAATTATATAGGAATATGTTCTACATGTGAGGATTCATCCGTAGTTATTCAGTCATGTGAGACATCAGGTGAACAAGTGGACGAGTGCAAAGAAACAGAAGAAAGATATAATTTGCAAGACGGACCTTATCTCATTAGTGGGACAGGAACCATCACAGTCAATGGAGAAGAATGTGCAGCCGGAACCACTTTGACGGAGCCGGGAACATATCGAATTATTAGCCAGGATGGTCATTTTATACGAAATGTGGAATTATATGATGCCGGAGCAAAAAGCACTTCATTAACTTATGATAAGGATGTTATGCCGATTGTTGGTTTTTATGGACCACTTAATGAGGAGGATACCAGAGGGAACCGTGCAAATCATATAACGGAAGAAGTGTATCAAAAATTAGACGATGCTGGTATTAACTTCATTACTCATATACAGGAGGATTGGGCTGCTCCATCAAATAGAGGAGATATTCTTGGTAATTTGATTTTTGCAGAGCAACATAATATTGGTTTTTATGTCATGGATAGCGGACTTTTTGATTCGTCGTTAGAACCATCAAACATAGCAAAATCCATTGCACAGTATAGCGAGTATGATTCGTTTAAAGGTATTTTTGTTGCAGATGAACCAAGAACACAAACTTATGATCAAGATAATGAGAAACAGTTGGATAACTATAAGGATGTGGCTGGCAAACTAAACGGATATAGCAATTTAAGTGGATATATGAGCATTCTTCCATATATGCCAGAAAAAGGGAATTATGAAGATTATTTGGAAGAATATATTGAGAAGACAAATCCGAAAATTTTAAATTGGGGGAATTATGTTTTTTCAGATGGAACAAATAAAGAGCGATATTTTGAAAATTTAGCAATTGTAAGAGATAAGTCATTATCGCATAACATTGCGTTTTGGCCATCTCTACAGGTTGGTTCAAATTGGAATGATGGAATTATTGATTTGCAACCTACAGATAACGATACTCCAACCGAAGGTCAACTTTTATGGAATGTGAATACATGTCTTGCCTACGGTGCGAAAGGAATTAGTTATTTTCCATTGATACAGCCGAATCATTTTGCATATGAGACAGACAATGCGTATGATTATGAAAGAAATGGTTTGCTGGGAGCAAATGGAGAACCAACTAAGTGGTATGAGTATGTGCAGAAGGCAAACCGACAGATTGCTGCAGTAGACGAAGTACTTCTAAATTCTACTAGCAAAGCCGTTTTGGCAAAAGGAACTGCAGCACAGACAGATTCCCAAATTGCACAAGAAACTTATGGATGTGTACAGGAAATTGGCTTGAGCAATCCATCCCAGGGTGCGCTTATAGGAGCATTTGATTATCAGGGGAAAGATGCTTTTTACATGGTGAATTATAATACGGAGAGTATAGAGGAATTCTGTCTGTATTTTGATGATACGTATGAATATCGACTGATACAAGACGGGGAGACTAGCTATCACAAGGGTAGTGATTGTTATGTCGTTATTCCCGCTGGAGAGGCGGTTCTTGTAGTTGTAGAGGATTATGTAGTTTCCTATGATGGAATGAAATGCTTCTCGCCGGAAGATTATGCGTTGGAATATCGCACTTATACAGAAGAAGAAATAGGGGGAGAATGTTCGAAAATCACCTCTATGGATAAAGTGTTATTCAAAACAAATATTACTTTTAGTGGTGGGACAGGACTTTGTTATATGAAGTCTGATGTTGATAACCCTTGGACAGGAATCAAATTGCAACTAAATGCAAATGGTGAAATAGAAATTTATAATGATTTGACCCAAAAGGATATTTATGTTGACGGGAATCCAATAAACTATGATGGTTATTATGTGTTATATCCGCAAGATGCGTTTGATAACCCGGAGATAACAACATTTGACGGGCAAGAATTTGAATTGACTTTAACGACAGAGTTTGTGGACTACGATGGCAAAGGCCAACTGAATGATTTGAAACTTGGAATCTATATCGATGGGGACTTATACATAGGTCAATATGCATATATTAAGGATTGTCAAAACAGTTGTATGTCCAATGTATATCTATATCGATATAATGATGGAAACATAAAACTTGCCTCATCTGCTCTTTATGGTATGGAATTAAGACCAGAATTAAGTGATAGTGTGACTATGAAGTACATAGCATACATGGAACCTTCTGCTGTTGAGGCAGGAGTGCCGAAGATGACCTTTGAAATGAATGGGCAAGTGTTAGGAAATGTGGAGGGCGAACTTCTTTTTCCGGGAGGTAGTTTATATGTTTTCACTTATCCAGAAGTAATGATGCAAAATCTTGCTGATAAGGTTACAGCAACCTTGACAATTGGAGAAAGAGAAAAGATATATAAATATTCTATGTTAGAATACTGTGCACAGATTTTAAATTCCGCGACAACAGCAAGCAGTGATGGAAATGTATATTCTATAAGACAAATGAAGCTTATGAAAAACTTGATTGTAGATATGATTCAATATGCGTCTGCATTGCAAGTATATCGTGGAATGGCAAGCGATAGTGAGTCCCTTCTTACGAATAAGTTGGAACAGCTTGTATCGAATTATTCGACATACGATATTGCGGATTCGGGTAGTTTGGATGATTTGGAGATCGTCCACGAAAGATTAGTCCTAGAGAAGGGCGTTACATCTACAGAAGTTTACCAGTGGAAAGGCGCAAGCCTGGTTATTGGTAATAAGGTGAAGATCCGCTATAAGTTCTCGGCACAAGATGTTTCTGACCTCAAAGTAAAATTACAGATTGGTGAAACGGTAAAAGAACTATCTTATGAAGAAACAGAAGATAAGGGTATTTATACCGTAGAGTTTGATGAAATTTATGCATATGAGTATGCAACACCAATTCTTATTCGATTTTTTGAAGGGGATGTGCAAGTAGGGGACACCTTACTATATAGTGTCAATACATATATGTACAATATGAGAAATTATGCAGGACCAAAAGCTGAGGAGCTAAAAGAATTATTATATGCAATTCATTATTTTGGAATGTCTGCATCTGCAAAATAGTTTTAGATATGAATGTCGAAAAAAGAAGCACGAGATTAAAGTTTGGCGTATAAAAAAACAAATAAGAAGCAGTAGCAGTTTTGCCTTGATTAGGCTCTCCATATTAATTGTCTACATGCATAACAAGAAGACGGATGCATAAGAAATTTTCCCTACAGAGTTTCTTACATTATGCATTCGTTTTCTTGTTTTTGAGGCACTTACTTTTATAAAAGTCGTTGTATTAAGGAATTGACATATCATCAATCAATCAATAATGAAATCAAGGTTCTCGAATTCACGGGAGCCTTTTTGATAGAAAAATAGCCCTAACAAGACTATAAAACATCAAAAAGTAGCCTTGCGAGGGCGAGTAAGCCTCTTTGAAAAGTATTACACTTATAGTTAGAAAGTGTATTGAGAACAGAGAGAGGGGCGATAGTGATGGATGGTATGGATGAAAAAGCATTGCTAAATGTAAAGGAAATGTGCGACTACTTAGGTATCGGTCAAACCAAAGCAAGAGAACTACTGGCTGATCCGCAAAATGAGTTCACTGTGCGCATAGGCAATCGGTTATATGCACACAAAAAACGATTAGATAAATGGCTCATAAATCGCATTTTGTAATTTTGGAAATCGTTGCTAATTAAAAGGTTTTATGGTAGTATGAAAGGGATATTTGATGTTTCCTTTCGGGATTACACACTGGAAAGGAGGCATAAATGGGAAAATCCCTTAATGGTAAAGAATTGGGAAAAGGAATTTCACAACGAAAAGACGGTTTATACCAGGCTCGCTTTACGAATCGTTTTGGAAAACGCCAGACGGTTTATGCAAAGACGTTGAATGAGATTCGACATCTGCTAAGGACAGAGCAATACGAAGACGAAAGGATGCTCAATGTTGTACACAAGGAAATGACACTAGATGAGTGGCATGAGATTTGGTTAAATACCTGTAAAAGAAATTGCAGAAATTCTACGAAAGAAACGTATGCAAGTCATTACAGGAGAATTCAAAAGCAACTTGGCTGGATAAAACTCACGAAACTAAATCTCATAGTAATACAAAAAGTGTTCAATGAACTACGAAGCGATAATGAGCGTAAAAACTCCAAAAAGATTTTGGTGGATATGTTAGAGAAAGCCATAGATGCAGATTTGCTAGTCAAAAATGTGGCAAAGAAGATTAATACCAAGGTCAGTAAAGAGGAAAAGAAAGAACGTCGCGTACTTACCATCAAAGAGGCGAAACTGTTTTTAATAGCGGCGGAAACAAGTTTCTATTATAATCTCTTTATTGTGGCTTTAGAGACAGGACTTCGTATTGGAGAGCTGATGGCTTTGACTTGGTCAGATGTAGATTTTAAGAAACGAATGCTACATGTAAGACACACTCTATGTTATTTTTTTAAGGAAAGAAAATATTCCTTTGAGTGGCATGATACGAAAACAAGAAATGGTCGGAGAGATATTCCGTTGACTCGGCGGGCATATGATGCGTTGAAAAGACAGAGAGCGCAGAAAATGCAAATCGAACTCAAAGGGATAAAAGCTCCTGAGGGGTATGAAGATCTGGTGTTTGTGACGAGAAATAACAAACCCACACAGCAGTTTCTTGTTCAACAAGGAATCACTGCTTGTGTCCGTCAAATACAAAAAGAATATCCCGAGTTTGAACTGTTTTCGCCACATTGTTTTCGTCATACGTTTGCGACAAGAGCAATTGAAAATGGCATGTCGCCAAAAACTTTGCAGAAGATATTAGGGCATGGTTCTTTGCAGATGACGATGGATTTATATTGTCATGTAACAGATGATACATTATTTGAAGCAATGAAACTCATGGAAAAAGTGGTGTAGTGGTCACAAAAAATGGTGTAAAAATGGTGTAGTAACCCATTTTTGAAAAAGGAGAAGTGCAAAAAAGCACGTAAATAAAGGAGGTTTAAGGATAATGGAAGCGTACAAGCAAGAATTTATCGAATTTATGGTAGACAGCAAAGTGTTAAAGTTTGGAGAATTCACATTAAAGAGCGGAAGAAAATCTCCATTTTTTATGAATGCAGGTGGTTATGTGACAGGTTCACAGTTGCGCAAATTAGGCGAATACTACGCAAAAGCAATCTACGATGTATACGGAACAGAATTTGATGTATTATTTGGACCTGCATATAAAGGGATCCCGATTGCTGTAGTGACAGCGATTGCATTTAGTGATTTATATGGAAAAGAAGTAAGATATTGCTCAGATAGAAAAGAAGAAAAAGACCACGGTGCGGATAAGGGAAGTTTCCTTGGAAGCAAATTACAAGATGGCGACCGTGTGATTATGATCGAAGACGTTACAACTTCCGGAAAGTCTATGGAAGAGACAGTTCCGAAGGTAAGAGGAGCTGCAGACGTAGAGATTGTTGGTCTTATGGTTTCTTTGAATCGAATGGAAGTAGGCCTTGGCGGAAAAGTTGGTGCATTGGATGAAGTAAAAGAGCGCTATGGATTTGAGACGAATGCAATTGTTTCTATGGCAGAAGTAGTAGAGCATCTTTATAACAAAGAATATAATGGCGAAGTATTGATTGATGACACATTAAAAGCATCAATTGACGCATACTATGAACAGTATGGTGTAAAATAGCGAGGGAAAGATTATGGTAGAAAAGGCATATAAGACAATGAATATTTCTGGTATCGGGAACATTACACTCGGAATTATCGTGATGGTAGTCGGAATTACAGCAGGTATTCTTGCCATTGTAAGCGGAACCAAGTTGTTGAAAAATAAAAAAGGATTAACATTCTAAAATAGAGAGGAATATTCATTGAATAGGAATAGGAAAAAAGGATTTCGAATTTTAGGAAAGATTCTATTTGCTCTATATCTATGCTTTGTGTTCTATTTCCTCATTTTCTCTGATTGGTATGGACGAACTGGGAAAATGGATGCATACCATTATAATTTGGTTTTATTTCGAGAAATAAAGCGTTTTTGGAATTATAGAGACCAGATTGGTCTGTTTGACACATTTATGAATCTGGGTGGAAATATCCTGATTTTTGTTCCTTTTGGATTTTTTATGTGTTTAGCTAGTCTAAAGTCAAATATGATAAGGACTGCCTGGTATAGCTTACTTGTCAGTTTGTTGGTAGAAATTTTTCAGTTGGTAACAAAAGTGGGAAGTTTTGACGTGGACGACTTATTTCTAAATACATTAGGAGGAATATTGGGCGGCATTTTCTTTGTGGTTGGGAAATGGATTAGGAGACAATATGGAAAGAGACGATAGAAGAAGGCGGGATAGACGCAGACAAAAAAGAAAAAAATATGGACAGACCCAGATAAAACATTCGAAGCGTGGTATTATCTCGTGTACCTTTGCAGGAATTGCTATGGTGCTGGATATAGTTATGATTATGGTTGCTTATAATAGTGGCGGCAAGGCGGCTTCCTATATAGGAGGATTGGGAGTAGTTGCGGCTATATTGTCCGGCATGGGAATCTATATGGCGATACGAGGATTAAAAGAAAGAAATAAGCAAAAAGTTACATGTAAGATAGGAGCATGGGTCAATGGAATTTTGCTCTTAGCGCTTGTTGGTATTTTTTGCAGGGGGTTATTTTAAAAGATGAATGTGTGTGAGCAAGTAAAAGAGCGTTATGAATTATCCATAGAACGTATTCGTGCAATTATACGAGAAGAGACTGTGGATGTTACGTATCGCGAATATTTTTATAGAGTGGCAGAATTTATTTTGTTTATCGACCAGGTGCGAAAACGCCTTGAGACCAAACCATATACAACATGTGCGCCGGAAGAATTGCAGAGCGAAAATCAGAAGTTGTATGAAGATATATTAGGCGCACAGTATGAAACAAGCTATGCAAATCCTGCTTATGCAGTAGAAAAGCTTGGAAATGAAATTGGCCAATTTTTAAGCGCTCTTTATACAGAGATTCGCGGCGAGATTGCTTATGTATATGAAGGGAAGTTAGAATATCTGGCTATCTGCAATGAATTGTTTGTGGAAGTATATAATTGCTTTGAGGAAACTGACACACCGGAATATAAAGGCTTAAAAGATATTTTATATTGGTATGCTAGTGATTACTGTGATGTATTTGTGGCAGACCGTATTAAGGAACAAGTAGATGCGGGTTATTCTTTTGCTACAGATATCATCCTTCAGTCAGACCTTTCTGATATGAGATACTTGTACAGATACGGGGAATATATTTCTGAAAATGAGACAAGGACAGCAGAGTATCTTAATAGCCTTTCCCAGGAAACCATTGACCGAATGGCCGAAGTTTATACGGAAGGTTATCGAGTAGGGTTTGAAGTGGCAGGCATTGACTTATCCAAGAAAAAGACGGTAAACTTACATTATAATGTAGGGTTTGAACGCATGATGCGAAAAGCCATCGAAAATTTCCGTGCGATAGGCTTAGAACCGACCGTATTTCGTGAGGCGGTCAGCGTTTTAACTAGAAAAGGCAGTCGCAGAAATGGCTTTGGAAGCGTGGGTGCGAACAAGCAATACCTTTATGATCATCGTGCGGACCAAGCATTGTTTTTTGATAAGAAATTCGTGGAACGCAAACTTGATGTGATGAAGAATGCGTTTGAAGAAGTAAAAGATCTTGCAGGTGTACACGCAGGTCCGGCAGTGGTAGAAGTTTTTGGTGAAGAACCATTTGCACCGATACAAAAAGAAGAAGCACTGCGGCTAAGTGAAAAGCAGGAAAAACTTTCTGTTCTTTATGGAAATAAGGCAGGACAGCTAACAAACCAATATATTAAAGGTGATGAAAGAAGTTTTACCATTGTGGCGTATCCGTTGCCTGAGATTGATGAAAGATATGAAGAAATCTTTGAAGAAGTAATTCGCATCAATACATTAGATGCTGAGGTGTATGAGAAAGTACAGCAGAACATAATCGATGCACTGGATAAAGGCCGATATGTGCACATCCTTGGAAAAGGAGAAAATCATACGGATTTAAAAATCCAGTTGCATACACTATCAAATCCAGAAAAAGAAACCAATTTTGAAAATTGTGTGGCGGATGTTAATATTCCGGTTGGCGAAGTGTTCACATCGCCGGTTCTTGCAGGAACGGATGGGGTATTGTGTGTAAGTAAAGTGTATTTGAATGAACTGCAGTACCGTAATCTGGAGATGACTTTTGTGGATGGAAAAGTGACAGATTACACTTGCAATAATTTTGAAGATGTCGAGGAAGGAAAACGTTATATTAAGCAGAACGTACTTTTTAATCACGAAACACTTCCAATAGGTGAGTTTGCAATCGGTACCAACACCACGGCTTATGTGGTGGCAAAAAAATATGGCATTGAAGATAAAATGCCGATTTTGATTGCAGAAAAGATGGGACCACATTTTGCACTCGGTGATACTTGTTATAGCTGGAGTGAAGAACATAAGCTTTATAACAAAAATGGAAAAGAGATTGTGGCGAAGGATAACGAGATTTCCATTTTGAGAAAAGAAGATGTGAGTAAAGCATATTTCCAATGCCACACAGACATCACAATCCCATACGAAGAATTGGATGAGATTTGTGTTGTGGATGAGCAAGGCAATTGTACGGTGATTTTAAAAGACGGACGTTTCGTTCTGGCTGGAACGAAGATTTTAAATGAGCCACTGTGTGAACTATAATAAGTATTTATTAGGATTGATAACTAGTAGAACGGTTGACATAAATCTGTACAGTTAGTACAATGACTTATAAGTGGAGAAGTATTTATTTTAGTGACTTATATATAAACAAGAGAGGAGATATACTATGCCAAAAGTAGGAATTGTAATGGGAAGTGACTCGGATTTGAAAGTCATGACCAAAGCGGCAGATATGTTAGAAAAATTCGGAATTGAATATGAGATGACGATTATTTCTGCACATCGTATGCCGGACGTATTTTTCGAGTATGCGAAAGGTGCAGAAGAAAAAGATTATAAAGTGATTATAGCGGGAGCCGGAATGGCAGCGCATCTTCCGGGAATGTGCGCAGCATTGTTCCCAATGCCAGTTATCGGAGTTCCGATTTCAGGTAAGAATTTAGATGGGATGGATGCGGTATATTCCATTATGCAGATGCCGCCGGGAATACCGGTTGCGACCGTAGCCATTGATGGAGGAGCAAATGCAGGTATCTTGGCAGCTAAGATTCTTGCAACATCGAATCCAGAGATTTTAGAAAAGTTAAAAGCATATTCTGTGGAGATGAAAGAAACTGTACAGAAGAAAGCAGATAAACTCGCCGAATTAGGGCACAAAGAATATATCAAACAAATGTAATACTTGAGGAGGAAAAGAAATGGATTACAAGAAAGCAGGCGTTGACATTGAAGCTGGTTACAAATCAGTAGAACTTATGAAAAAACACGTACAACAGACAATGCGTCCGGAGGTACTTACAAACCTTGGTGGATTTTCAGGTGCATTCTCTATGGAAAAATTCAAAGACATGGAAAAACCAACATTGGTATCAGGAACAGACGGAGTTGGTACAAAACTGAAATTAGCATTTCTTATGGATAAGCATGACACAATCGGTATTGACTGTGTTGCTATGTGTGTAAATGATATTGCATGTGCAGGTGGAGAACCATTATTCTTCCTTGATTACATTGCTTGTGGAAAAAATGTTCCAGAAAAGATTGCAACAATCGTAAGCGGTGTAGCAGAAGGATGTATCCAGTCAGGTGCAGCGCTCATCGGTGGTGAGACAGCTGAAATGCCAGGCTTCTATCCAGTAGACGAATATGACCTTGCTGGTTTTGCAGTTGGAGTTGTAGATGAAAAAGATTTGATTACAGGAAAAGACTTAAAAGCTGGAGATGTTCTTATCGGTATGGCATCTTCAGGTGTACATAGTAATGGATTCTCTTTGGTACGTAAAGTGTTCAGCATGACAGAAGAAGCATTGAAGAGAGAGTATGATGCTCTTGGTTGCAGCCTTGGAGAAGCACTCCTTGCACCAACAAAGATTTATGTAAAAGCACTTCGTACAATCAAAGAAGCAGGAGTTACAATTAAGGCTTGTAGCCATATTACAGGTGGTGGATTCTATGAAAATATTCCACGTATGTTAAAAGACGATACACACGCAGTTGTGAAGAAAGATAGTTATCCAATCCCACCTATTTTCAAAATGCTTGCAGTAGATGGTGATATCGAAGAAACTATGATGTACAACACATTTAACATGGGTCTTGGTATGATTGTTGCAGTAGATGAAAAAGACGTAGATGCGACTTTGGCAGCAATTAAAGAAGCAGGCGAAGATGGATATGTGGTTGGTCACATTGAAGCAGGAGAAAAGGGAGTAACTTTATGCTAAAAGTTGTAGTTATGGTCTCTGGAGGAGGGACCAATCTGCAGGCGATTTTAGATGCGGTTGATAATGGACTTATAACAAATACGAAAATCGTGGGTGTTATCAGCAACAACCGCAACGCATATGCGTTAGAGAGAGCTCGCCAGAAGGGCATCTCAGCAGTATGCGTTTCGCCAAAAGATTTTGAGACAAGAGAAGAATTTAATCAAGAACTTTTACATACAGTAGACGAGTTTGAAGCAGATTTGATTGTGCTGGCAGGTTTTCTGGTAGTAATTCCAGAGAAAATGATTGAAGCATATCGTAACCGAATTATCAATATTCATCCATCCTTGATTCCTTCTTTCTGTGGTACCGGTTTTTATGGATTAAAGGTTCATGAAGCTGCATTGGAAAAAGGTGTGAAAGTAGTTGGGGCTACAGTGCATTTTGTGGATGAAGGTACAGATACTGGAGCTATTATCATGCAGAAGGCTGTAGAAGTACAGCAGGGTGATACGCCGGAAGTGTTGCAAAGACGTGTTATGGAAGAAGCAGAATGGAAGATTCTTCCACAGGCGATTGATTGGATTGCTAATCAAAAAATAAACATCGTTGATGGAAAAGTTGTGATTTCGTAGGAGGATACTATGAAGGTATTAATCGTTGGAAGCGGTGGACGTGAACATGCGATTGCATGGAGCGTTGCAAAAAGCGATAAAGTAGATAAAATTTATTGTGCACCAGGAAATGCAGGTATTGCTGAGTATGCAGAGTGTGTTGCAATCGGTGCCATGGAATTTGACAAGTTGGTTGCATTTGCCAAGGAAAAGGAAATTGATCTTACTATTGTGGGTATGGATGACCCGTTGGTAGGAGGAATTGTAGATGCATTTGAAGCAGAGGGACTCAAAGTATTTGGACCTCGTAAAAATGCAGCTATTTTGGAAGGTTCAAAAGCATTTTCAAAGGATTTAATGAAAAAGTACAATATTCCGACAGCGGCATATGAAAATTTCGATGACCCTGAAAAGGCGCTTGTATATTTGGAGACAGCAAAATTCCCAATCGTATTAAAAGCAGACGGACTTGCTCTTGGAAAAGGTGTATTAATCTGTAACACGTTGGAAGAAGCAAAAGAAGGCGTAAAGTCGATCATGCTTGATAAGCAGTTCGGTACAGCTGGAAATACCATGGTTATTGAAGAATTCATGACAGGTAGAGAAGTTTCGGTATTGTCATTCGTAGATGGAGACACAATCAAACCGATGACATCCGCACAAGACCACAAACGTGCGAAAGATGGCGACCAAGGTTTGAATACAGGTGGTATGGGAACATTTAGCCCAAGCCCATTCTATACAGAAGAAGTTGATGCATTCTGTAAGAAATACATCTATCAAGCAACGGTAGATGCTATGAAAGCAGAAGGAAGACCATTTAAGGGAATTATCTTCTTTGGCTTAATGCTGACACCAGACGGGCCAAGAGTGTTAGAATACAATGCTCGTTTTGGTGACCCGGAAGCACAGGTAGTATTGCCGCGTATGAAGAATGATATCATCGAAGTGGTAGAAGCTTGTATTAACGGTACTTTAGATCAGGTAGATTTACAGTTTGAAGATAATGCAGCAGTATGTGTAGTGTTAGCTTCTGAAGGATATCCACTTGCATATGAGAAAGGACTTCCAATTGAAGGACTTGATGAGTTTAAAAAGCACGAAGGATACTATTGTTTCCACGCAGGAACAAAGTTTGATGGTGAAACAATCGTTACAAACGGCGGACGTGTTCTTGGCGTAACTGCAAAAGGAGCAGACTTAAAAGAAGCGAGAGCAAATGCCTATGCTGCAACAGAATGGGTAACATTTGCAAACAAATATAAACGTAACGATATCGGAAAAGCGATTGATGAAGCGTAAAGGGGAGGACGCAGTAAAACAAGAGTTTTACTGTGTCCTTTTTGTAAAAAGGAGGGTTTTTATGGTAAATAAAAATGCATTTCGTAGTCTTTCTTATGGAGTATATATTGTTTCTACATTAGATGGAGATAGACCAACCGGCTGTGTTGCTAACAGTGCAATGCAAATCACATCAGAGCCTGCGACCATTGCAATCAGTATTAATCATGACAACTATACAAACGCGTGTATTGAAAAGACGGGCAAGTTTGCACTTTCGATTTTGAGCGAACAATCTGATGCAGGGTTAATTGGAACATTCGGTTTTCAGTCTGGAAAAGATGTGAATAAGTTTGATGGTGTGGATGCACAGGTGCAATCAGACATTTCTGTCATTAAAGATTCCTGCGGATACATTGTGTGCAAGGTGATTGATAAGATGGAAACAAGCACACACACGGTATTTTTAGGAGAAGTGATAGAAGCAGACGTGTTGGAGAAAGCCGATGCTATGACATATGCTTACTATCATAAAGTAGTAAAAGGTAAGAGTCCGAAAAATGCACCAACCTATATCGCAGAGGAAGAAACAAAACAAGAAGGAAAATGGATGTGTGGCGTTTGCGGATATACATATAGTGGAGATGTTCCTTTTGAGGAAGTGCCAGAAAGTTATGTGTGCCCGATATGTAAACAACCAAAATCAGTATTCGTGTTTGCGAAATAAGACAAAGGTCCTGTAAAAGGGACCTTTTTTCGTTGACAAAACAAATTGTCTGTTATAACATAGATATAACATAACGAACGAGAAGGAGCAAACTATATGCTTATCAAAATTAACTTTAATAGTGAAGAAGCAATTTATATGCAGCTTCGCAATCAAATTATTATGGGAATAGCAACAGCAGAGCTTAAGGAAGGAGATTCCCTTCCTTCTGTCCGCAGATTAGCGGAAGAAATCGGCATCAATATGCATACAGTAAATAAAGCGTATGCTATATTGCGTCAGGAAGGCTTTCTTACAATGGATAGAAGAAGCGGTGCAGTGATTGCTTTAGATGCAAATAGGATGGAAACACTTTTAGATATGAAGAGACAGCTTCGTGTAGTGCTTGCGCAGGGAAGATGTAAGAATATTACGAAAGAAGATGTTTACGAATTGGTAGACGAGATATTTGCAGAATATAGATAACGGGAGATTGATATGCAGAAAGAATTTACAAAACAGGCACAAAAAGTGCTCGCTATTGCCAGAACTATGGCAAAGAAAATGGGGCATCCATATATTGGGACTGAGCATTTACTTTTGGCATTGCGCAAAGAATTTACAGGTGTGGCAGGGCAGGTACTGTCATCTAATAATGTAGAGGAAGATAATATTGTCCATATTATTCACGAATTGATTTCACCAGCAAAAGAAGCTATGCCGGCAAGAACGTTGGAGTTCAGCCCAAGATTAGAATATTTGTTGGATAATGCATTTCAGGAATCAGTGTACCTACATTCAGAGAAAATCGGAACGGAACATATGCTTCTTGCTATGTTAAAAGATGTGGACTGTGTGGGGACCCGAATCCTTGCGACGATGAATGTGGAATTAGTGAAAGTTCAGGAAGATATCTTGGAAGCAGTAGGTGTCGATGTGAAAACTTACGCGGAAGCCAGCCGAGATGAGGAACATGTACAGGGTGGTGCGTTGGAACAATTTGGTACCGACTTAACTTTACAGGCAGAACAAGGAAAGTTAGATCCTGTGATTGGTCGTGCAGAAGAGATCGAGAGATTGATGCAGGTACTAAGTAGAAGAACCAAGAATAATCCTTGTTTGGTTGGAGAACCAGGGGTAGGTAAAACCGCTATCATTGAAGGCCTTGCTACAAGAATTGCATATGGGATTGTTCCTGACAGTATGAAAGATAAAAGATTGGTTACCTTGGATTTATCAGGTATGATTGCGGGATCCAAATATCGCGGTGAATTTGAAGAGCGTATGAAACGTTTGCTTCGCGAAGTGAAGTCTGCGGGCAACGTCATTTTGTTTTTAGATGAGATACACACCATAATCGGCGCTGGTGGAGCGGAAGGTGCAGTGGATGCGGCCAATATTTTAAAACCATCTATGGCGCGTGGTGAAATTCAACTGATAGGTGCAACTACCATTAATGAATATCGAAAACACATAGAAAAAGATGCGGCGTTGGAGCGTCGTTTTCAGCCAATTACGGTAGAAGAACCAACGATGGAACACTGCCGTGAGATCCTAGAAGGATTAAAAGAAAAATACGAAGCACACCATCAGGTGAAGATAGAGGGTGCGGCCCTTAAGGCGGCAGTGGATTTATCTGCTCGATACATTTCAGACAGATACTTACCGGACAAAGCAATCGATGTGTTGGACGAAGCCTGTTCCAAAGTAAGCCTTGCCGGCTTTAAAGTTCCGGAGCAGATTATAAAATTAGAAAAAACTTTGCAAGTGATGGTTGCAGAAAAAGAGGAACGAATTAAGGCTGGTGATTTTGCGGAAGCATCCCTCATCCACAGCGAGCAGGCGGAAGTGGAAAAACAATTAGAACGCATCCGTAAACGTTTTACGGCCAATAAGGAAAAACGAGAGTTGATTGTTG
>JAZRCJ010000057.1:0-1616 GCA_045659705.1 Faecalimonas sp. | reverse complement strand
CGCAACTATTGTCTCAACCCATGACGAGCATTTTTGCAGGGTTGATGAGTTTCACATTTTACTCATTTGTCTGTAAGTTCCCAAAAATATCCCGGCACCGCATTCAAATGCTCGTTGTTTGAAAAATATAAGTGGCTTGATATTTGATAAGGTTGCTTACACGAGTATTATATCACATTTTTATCAAAAATTCAACCCTTTTTTGCAAAATCACAAATGCCAGCCTTGGCTCAAAAAAAGAATCAGCCATATGATTGAAAAATTCACAAAAATATGATATAATGGACTCAAAGATAAGAGTTTGACAGGAGGTTACTAAAGAGAGTCGTGACAACAGAGATAAAAAAGATATGTTGCTACATAAGAACAAGTTCTCAAGATCCATCGCTGAATGAAAGAATTGAATTCTTAAAATCGGTAGTAGCATTACACGAAGATTGGGAGTGCGTTGGGTTTGTTATTGATAAATCCAAGCGGTCAGGAGTAGATCGCCCGGACTTGTCAGAAATTGTAGAAAAAATGGAAAACGGCGAAATCAAGTATATTGTCGTTACTCACTTTTCTGTTATACATCCGAACCTCAGTATTCTGCAGAAGTTTGCTGACAAACTCAAAGGTATTGGATGTGGTATCGTCAGTCTGTACGAGAGAGTAAACACCCTGTATCTCAATGACACTATCCGGAATACGATTCTCCCGAAAGACTCCAAATAGGTATTCTTGGTACTAAAAAAATAAGCCAGTGATTGAAATTTTAATGGGAATATGATATAATAATTACTCAAATACATATTGGAGGTGATTTTGATGAAAACCCAAGTCTATGCAATGCATATCGCCTACAACGGATTTGAAGACAAGATCTGGAGAACAGTCGAAGTGTCAAGCAAATACACTATCGCTCAACTCGGATACTTAATTCTTCACACATTCGATACGTTGGCATATCATGCGTTTGAGTTTTCCTTCAAAGACACACCTTATGTTCTGCCCATGATTCTGGACGAATGCGATATCGAAAATGCTGTCGATGCAGCACAGGCAAAACTCCAAGATTTAAATCTTTCGGTCGGTGATACGATGAAAATGGTTTATGATTGCGGCTGTTCACAGGAGTTCGATATTCGTGTTACCTCAATCTCTGACATGGCGAAAGGCACAGGCAGACACTACCCATACGTAGTCGAAGGACAAGGCAGAGGTATTTTAGATGACTTATCTCCTGAACAATTTGCTGATTATATTCATCAGATTGATATGACAGGAGAGTCAAATTTTCACGTTACCCGTGATGGTTTTGATGTCATTTGGGATTATCGCCACTTCGACCTCAAAGGAGAAAACATTCTCTTAAAATGCGGAGTGGAACGTGTGCGCAGAGCTTACGAAGGTGAGTCGAAAGAATAGTCTACAGTAGATGACACGGTAGTCTAAGAAGCAAGCCCCTTCAATGTGAAACAACTACATAAGATTCGTTACAAGCATGGTGCTGACAGCCCGGAAGATAGCGGTTACTGTCAACTCCCGTCAATACCAAGGGATAAGTGTACCATCTAACAATAAAAGCCGGACTGTTTTTGTAGCACAGTACGGTTCGGACGTTTTTTGTAGTGGTA
>JAZRCJ010000056.1:0-41318 GCA_045659705.1 Faecalimonas sp. | reverse complement strand
AATCTGTTCCTCCATAGAAAATAGACTCTTCATCACTTGCATACGTCACATGGATTTCAAAATCAGTTCCGTTTAATTTATCAATAGCTGCACCTGTCAAATCACGAACATGCGTATTCAATTCGGCAACATACGTATCTTCCGCAAAAGCACCTTTCACAAATGCGCTATGTAAGTCCTTCTTACCGTCTTTTGAAAAGTCACTCCATGTAATTTCTGTAGTTGGTACTATCTGTACGAGATGGCTGGCATAATCCGTCAATTTTGTATCATCATAATTCCCACCATTATATTGTTCGTTGAACACATACACTTTTTTTCCTGTTAGATTAACCTCAGACATATCGATATATGCAGTTCCACTTTTTTGACTTTCTTCTGTTAACTTGACAATTCTCCCATAATGCGTATATGCTTTATTTTCATCTTCTAACATCACAGAAAGATATTCATTTTCTCCGATTTTTGCTCCTTCATATCTTATGGACCATAATTCTTTCGTTGTCTCTATTGCGGAAGCAGTAAATGTGTCTCTCGAATCATCCTTAATAGTTGCTTTCCACTCGGTTCCTACATAGTCTGTGTCAATTTCAGTCAGAGTACTTTCCATTCCCGTAACTGCTTTGCCACCAACTGCTGCAGATGTAAATAAAATGCTATTTACGTCCAAATTGAATGCTGGGCGTGCCCCAATCGTAAACACACCAAGCCCCCTTCCTTCTTCATTGACCTTTCCCTTGGCTGTCACAGTAGCAGCACGACTATCGATGCACCCCGGCGAGCGAAGATAATACATATCAGCCTCTCCTTTTGGCTTCACGCCATCTCCTCGTCTTGATGCATATGCAGTATTAGTGGCAATCCTACTAGCATCATCAGGGAAATATTCTTTTACTTCATTTATAGAAAGTGCAAATATTTTATCTTCCGTGTCATCTCCACCATCAATCCCATAAGGCACATTATCTGCATTCACAACATGCGTTAACATAATTGCATTTTGCTCTATCACATCAAACGCCTCTGCATAAAAGTCACCTTTGTTCTCACCATTCATCCATTCTCTCAAAGTACTGTTTGCCCAGGTAATGGCAGACTCACTGGTATAGTATTGCTTCATATCTAGATTTTGTTCTGATGTCAAAAACAACTTCCCATTGTCTTTTGAAAGCATGTCCCATCTGATTGGCTCATCAACATACCCAAGAACTGTCCCATCACTAGATTGCCAATAGGTGCCAAAGTACAAATCATCTTGCAACATTTCGCTCATACCACTGACACCAGACATAATAGCTCCTTTCCCGTTTAAAGAGGACGCACTAGTCCTGGCAAGCGTAATCATCCCTCCTATGAAACAAAGTGCAAGGAACATACTAAGATATCTTCTTCTGTTTTTCATATAACCCCTCCGTTTTGAATTGTTATATTTTCGCATACTACTCTACTATGATTTATTTTATCAAACCCCTATATATTTTTGTCCAAACATACAAGAACGAAAATAATACATTTTGGAAAACGACAAAAAAGATTGCCAATTTTTACCTTAAAAATTGACAATCTTTTTCTCCATTTCTACCCTATCTAATTAACCCTTCTATCAACGTCTTAAGCCCTATCGCTATAAGCACCGCACCGCCAATAAACTCTGCTTTTGATTTATACTTACATCCAAACACACTTCCCACCTTAACACCAACAGCAGAAAATGCGAAGGTCACTACGCCGATAAATAATACTGCCCACAGGATGTCCACTTTCATAAAAGCAAAGGATACACCTGCCGCCAATGCATCTATACTAGTTGCAATAGCTAGCACACACATTTCTTTTATCTTCATAGACGGATTTACTTCGCATCCCTCGCTCTCAAAAGATTCTCGTATCATATTGCCACCAATAATGGCAAGTAAGATAAATGCAATCCAATGAGAAAGTGACGCCACCATATCTGTAAAAATACTGCCAAGGAAATATCCAATGGTTGGCATTAACGCCTGGAATCCGCCAAACCATAATCCCGCTATACACATATGCTTCCACTGAATTTTTCGAAGCGACAATCCTTTACAAATGGATACTGCAAAGGCATCCATGGATAGCCCCACAGCAATTAAAAACAATTCTACTAAACTCATCTATTCCTCCGTTGCCCAACCGTAAGCATATTTTACGGCTTTGTTCCATCCTTTGATTTTTTGTACCCTCTTTTCTTCATCTATAGAAGGCGTAAAGGTGCGATTGATATCCCAATTCTTTCGCACTTCCTCTTTATCTTTCCAGTATCCTACCGCAAGGCCTGCAAGATACGCTGCTCCCATGGCTGTCGTCTCCACGCAACTTGGACGATTCACTGGCGCATCAATGATGTCTGCCTGTGTCTGCATCAGGAAATCATTGGCACTTGCTCCACCATCCACTTTTAATGCAGTAAGCGTAATACCGGAATCTGCTTTCATAGCCTCAAGTACATCATTCACCTGATATGCAAGTGATTCTAATGTAGCCCTAATAATGTGATATCGGTTTACCCCACGGGTTATTCCCACTATGGTTCCTCTTGCATACTGATCCCAATGTGGTGCACCAAGTCCTGTAAATGCAGGCACCACATAACAGCCATTCGTATCTTCGACTTTCATCGCCATAGCCTCGGAATCTGCCGCAGAATCAATGAGTTTCATCTCATCGCGAAGCCACTGGATGGCAGCTCCTGCCACGAAAATAGACCCTTCCAAAGCATAGTTAACGGTTCCGTCTAATCCCCATGCAATAGTCGTCACAAGTCCGTTTTCAGAAAATACCGGCTTATTACCCGTATTCATAAGAAGGAAACAACCTGTCCCATAGGTGTTCTTTGCTTCCCCCGGTGCAAAACAGGTCTGTCCGAAAAGTGCAGCCTGTTGGTCTCCCGCAGCACCCGCTATCGGAATTTCACCACCTAGGAACGACGCATCCGTCATACCATAGATGTAGCTGGACGGTTTTGCTTCCGGAAGCATAGATTTTGGAATTTCTAACTCTGCCAAAATCTCCTCATCCCACTCTAGCGTATTAATGTTAAATAACATGGTGCGGGACGCATTGGAATAGTCTGTCACATGTACGACTCCCTTCGTCAATTTCCAAATGAGCCAGGTTTCCACCGTACCAAACAGTAACTCTCCTTTTTCAGCACGTTCTCTCGCACCCTCTACATTGTCTAAAATCCATTTGATTTTGGTGCCGGAAAAATAGGCATCTATAACAAGACCGGTCTTTTGACGATAGATTTCCGTCAAACCTTTTTCTTTTAAACTATCACAATATTCTGATGTTCTGCGACATTGCCACACAATCCCATGATATACCGGCTCTCCGGTATTCTTATCCCATACAATCGCAGTCTCACGCTGGTTGGTAATTCCGATTGCTGCAATATCTTCAGCGGTTGCTCCAATCTTATTCATGGCCTCTACTGCCACTCCAAGCTGACTTGCCCAGATTTCATCCGCATCGTGCTCTACCCAGCCCGGTTTTGGAAAATGCTGTGTGAATTCACGCTGTGCAACACTGCACATATTTCCTGATTTATCAAACAAAATACAACGGTTGCTGGTTGTTCCTGCATCCAATGCCATTACATATTTTGCCATACTATTTCCTCCCAAACATACTTTGGCTCAAAACTCTATTTTTCATTATAACAAAATAATCGTCATATTGAAATACAAAATAGCGAATGTTAAAATAACACTATAAATCTAAACTCATGGGGAGGCAAGCCAAATGGACAAATCCGTATTTGAATTAATATATGATGTGGTAAAACAGATTCCAAAAGGAAATGTCGCGACTTACGGACAAATCGCTTCTCTTGCCGGAAACAAACGCTGGGCTCGCGTTGTCGGCTATGCACTTCATGCTAATCCAGATCCAGAACACATTCCTTGCCACAGGGTAGTAAATCGCTTGGGCGAAGTGTCAAAAGCCTTTGCCTTTGGTGGCGAAAATCGACAAATCGAACTCTTAGAAAATGAAGGCGTGGTTGTTACTGAAAACAGGGTGGATTTAGAACAATTCCAATGGAACAGGGTGACGATTGATATGATAGAATAATAAAAAGTAACCGCAACCCTAACAAGATTGCGGTTATCCATAGATAATTTACTCCTTTTACTAAAACGGCTTGTAGCTTACGCCATCTCATTAATATACTCTTCCGCATACTTTGAAGCCACTGCCCCATCTGCTACTGCAGTTACAATCTGTCTGAGTGGTTTCTGTCTCATATCCCCCACAGCAAATACGCCAGGGATATTTGTTTTTGTGGTTTCATCTGCCACTACATAACCGCCTTCATCTAAAGTGATTTGATCTTTAATAAGGTCTGTATTCGGCACATTTCCAATTGCCGCAAAGATACCATCACAAGCAATCTCCCTTGTGCTGTCATCCAATTTATTCTTCACTACCACTCCGGTCACCGTATCTTCAGCCTTGATTTCCACCACCTGAGAATTCCAAATGATTTCTAAATTCGCTGTTTCTTCTAAGGCTTTTAAATAAGTCTTAGAAGCGCGAAGTTCATCACGTCTGTGAACCAAATATACTTTTTCACAAATCTTGCCAAGGTAGAGAGCGTCTGCTACAGCTGTATTTCCGCCACCTACGATAACCACGGTCTTTCCACGATAAAACATACCATCACAAGTTGCACAGTAAGATACGCCTCGTCCGCGAAGGTCCCTTTCATTTGGAAGTCCTAGTTCTCGCGGGAACGCACCGAGGGCTAATATTACGGTTTTTGCCTCATAAGTAGTGTCTCCAACATGTACAAGTTTTGGATTTTTATCAAGCTCTACACTTGTTACTTCCGCATATTCTGTCTTTACGCCAAAACGCTCTGCACCTTGTTGCATCTGCATACCAAGTTCAAATCCATTAATACCTTCCGCAAATCCCGGATAGTTTTCTACGATATCTGTCGTACTCATCTGTCCGCCCGGAGCCAACTTTTCAATCACCATAGTGGTAAGATTTGCTCTTGCTGTATAAAGGGCTGCACCGTATCCACCCGGACCACCACCAATTACAATTACATCATACATTTCTTTTTCCTCCTATTCACCCAACATATCCAAAAACTCTACTTCCGTAATAATCGGAATGCCAAGTTCCTTCGCCTTTTTATTTTTTGATGAAGTAGAATGAATATCATTGTTAATAAGATAATTGGTTTTGGAGGTAACACTTCCCGTTACCTTTCCACCTTTACTTTCAATGACGTCCTTTACTTCATTTCGATTTGCAAAATGCTCTACATTTCCGGTAATGACAAAACTCATACCTTCAAAGATTTGCTCCCCTGCATTTACTTCTTCTATCATAATGTCTAGCTCTGAAACAAGGTTTCTTACTTCCGCCACCTTCTTTTCATCTGCGAAATAGGTTACGAAGGCTTTTGCAAGCACCGGACCGATACCATCTATGGCATTTAATTCTTCCTCTGTCACGGCCATCATCTTCTCTAAATCATAGTGGAATTCTTTGCAGATAACCTTTGCATTGGCAAGTCCGATTCCTGCAATTCCAAGACTATAGATGAACTTTGGAAGTGTGGTTTTTCTTGCCTTTTCAATACTGTTTTGTAAGTTTTTATAAGACTTTTCACCGAATCCTTCCATCTGTGTAATCTCATCTTTATATTGTTCCAGATGAAACATATCCGAATAATTGTGAATAAATCCTTTTGCAATAAATTTTTCTAACGTAGCTTCTGAAAGCCCATCAATATTCAGCGCATCGCGACTTACAAACAACGCAAATGACTTCAAATGCTTTGCCACACAATCCGGGTTCGTACAGAACAATACTTTTGTATCGTTCATCTGACGCACCTGCGTCTCCCCATGACAAGCCGGACACTCTTTCGGAATATCCTTCACCCCACTCCTTGTATGGTTTGTAGCAATCTGCGGGATAATCATATTTGCCTTATAGACTTCAATGGTATCTCCTATGCCAAGTTCCAATTCTTCCATAATGCTGATATTATGAACACTGGCACGGCTAACAGTTGTTCCTTCTAGTTCCACCGGTTCAAAGATAGCAACCGGATTGATAAGCCCTGTTCTTGACGGGCTCCACTCGATTTCACGAAGCACAGTCTCTCGCTGCTCATCTGCCCATTTAAATGCAAAAGAATCTCTTGGAAACTTCGCCGTGGATCCCAAACTCTGTCCATAGGCAATGTCATCATATACAAGCACCAACCCATCCGATGGATAATCATTCTCTGCTATCTTCTTTGCAAATTCCGCCACTTTTTCTTCTACGGTATCCACGGTCACTTCATAGCCTTCTACCACTTCAAATCCTTGTTCCTTCAGCCATTCCATTTGATACATGCGAGAGTTTTTAAAGTCCACTTCTTCCGCCTTTACCAAAGAAAATGCAAAAAAGCTGACATTTCGCTTCGCCGTAATCTCGTTATTTAATTGGCGCACAGAACCGCTGCATAAGTTGCGTGGATTTTTATATTTTGCATCCACGTCCTCAATCTCAGCGTTAATCTTTTCAAAATCGCTATAACTGATAACCGCTTCTCCACGCAGAATCAGTTCTCCCTGATATGCAATGCGAAGAGGCAGATTTTGAAATACTTTTGCATTATTTGTAATAACCTCTCCCACTTCTCCGTTTCCACGGGTAACTGCCTTATAGAGTTTCCCATCGCGATAAGTAAGAACGATGGTAAGACCATCTAATTTCCAGGAAATTCTGGCTTTTTGCTCTCCCAAAAACTCTTGTAATCTTCCGATTTCTTTTGTCTTATCCAAGGATAACATAGGTTTTTCATGGCGTTCTTTTGGAAGTTCACTAAGCACCTCATAACCCACATTTACTGTTGGGCTTTTTGCCAATGTAATCCCCAATTCTTCTTCCAACGCAACAAGCTCATCATACAATCTGTCATATTCCAGATTGCTCATAATCTCTGTCGCTTCCTGATAATAAGCTTTGCCCGCACGATTTAAGATTTCCACCAACTCGTGCATGCGTTTCTTTTTCTGTTCCATCTAATTACCTCTCCGATAAAATCACTGTTTCATTCGATGAATGTTCAATCATTTTATACAATTCTGTTAATTCTGTTTCCGTCACTTCACGATATTCGCCAGGTTTTAGATTTCCTAGAGAAATGTTCATCACACGGATACGCTTCAATTTTGTGACCTTATAGCCAAGATACTCGCACATCCGACGAATCTGTCTGTTTAACCCCTGGGTAAGAATAATACGAAATGTATATTTCCCGATGGCTTCCACTTCACATTTTCGTGTCACTGTATCTAATATCGGAACGCCCCCGGCCATCTTTTCTATAAATGTGGTGGTGATCGGCTTATTTACCGTCACCACATACTCCTTCTCGTGCATGTTTCCGGAGCGCATCATTTTATTAATAATGTCCCCGTTATTTGTCATTAAAAGAAGTCCTTCCGAATCCTTATCCAATCTTCCGATATAGGTAATACGGGTTGGATAATTCAAAAAACGAATAATATTATTCTTTTCCTTTTTTTCTTCTGTACATACAATCCCTACCGGCTTATTTACCGCCAATAGAACCATGTCTTTCTTTCCGCCAATTTGTTTTTTCCCTACACGAATATCCTGCTCAGGCGATACCTTCATACCGGTTACGGCCACCTGTCCGTCTACCGTCACTTTCCCTGCAGCGATCAGTACATCCGCCTCACGTCTGGAACAAATCCCGGCTTCACTTAAATATTTATTTAACCGTACTTCCATACCGTCTCCTACAAACAAAAATATGCTTTTACAAATGAAGTCAGACTCTTTTGATCTGATGCTCCTATAGTCTCCCTTGCCGAATGCATAGCAAGAAGTGGTACTCCCACATCCACGGTTCTAACCGGAACTAGCGCAGAAGCGATAGATCCTAATGTTCCTCCACCGGCCTCATCGGAATGGTTTGCAAATGTCTGATAAGCAATTCCCTCTTTTTCACAGATCTGTTTTACAATGGCAACCGCCTCACTGTCTGTTGCATAGCTTTGAGAAGCAGCCTGCTTGATACTAAATCCCTGATTTAAACAATTGTGATTGGTCGGGTCATATTTTTCCCCATAAGATGGGTGATAACCCTGACTTACATCCACGGATACCAACATGCTTCTTTCTATGGCATCCCGATAGTCCTGACCTGTCATACCAAGGGACAGATAAATCTTTTCCAACAGTTGTGCTAATCCAAGAGAAGCTGCACCTTGCTTTGTTCTGCTTCCAATCTCCTCGTTGTCGAAAATAGCAATCAGATTGATGCCCTTTTCACGCTTGCTCTCTGTGATACCTTCCACTAAAGCCTGTACCGATGTCAAATCATCAAGACGCGGAGCAGATAAAAATTCTTCCTCCATACCTACCATCTTAGGTTCGTCCGTATTATATAAGTACAATTCATAATCCAAAATATCGCTTTCCGACACTTGCAATTCTTTTGCAAGATAAGTCAAAAATCCATCAGAATCCGCCATTCCCGCAAGTGGAAGCATATGGGTCTGTTTCTTTAATTCTGTACCCTTATTCATCTCACGATTTAAATGTATTGCCACGTTCGGAATGGTAAAAATCGGCTTTTTCAAATCCACCAATTGCATCTTTGGCGCAAACACATCGTCTGACTTTAACGCCACACGTCCTGCCACAGAAAGAGGTCTGTCGCACCAACTACCAAGATTTACCCCACCGTAACTTTCTGTATTAACAAAAAGATATGCTTCTTTTTTCATATCCGGATTCGGCTTGATGCGAAAGCCCGGAAAATCACTGTGGGCTGCCGCCATGCGAATGCCGTCCTTTTTATCAAATGTTTCTCCTATTACAAACGCAAATAAACTCGTTCCATACTGAGTTGTTATATATGCATTCCCTTTTTTTAATTCCCAAGTTTCTCCAAGAATAAGTTCTTGAAATCCTGCCTTTAAAAGTACTTCTTTTGCTGCCTCTACAGTATGAAAAGGCGTCACTGCTTTTTGTATTAAATTTCGTAAATTTTCCATAATTTCACCTCTTCATTATAATACTGTTTTCACTTGCAAAAGTCAATGTATCTGCTATACTGTTTCTGTAAGATGAAAGGATTTAATTACCGATGAAAACAAACCATTTAACAACAGAAAAAGTATCGAAATTATTTTTTCATTATCTGATTCCGTCTATCCTTGGAACCATGGTAACTTCCATCTATATTTTGGCAGATACCATCATCATTGGAAAAGGAATCGGAACGGATGCTATGGCCGCGCTCAATATCATTCTCCCGATTTTCAGTATTTTCTTCGGGTTTGGTTTGTGGTACGGTGTGGGCGGCTCTGTTCTTATGTCCATTGCAAGAGGACGAGGTGACAAAAAACTTGGAGATACCTATTTTTCTGTAGCACTACTATTAAATGCAATTACCTGCATAGCCTGCACCTTAGTATTTTGGTTCTTTATGGAACCGATTATGTATTTTTTAGGTGCCACTGATGTGACTATGCCATACATAGAAACTTACGCACCTTATGTCATCTTAGGTTTGAGCTGTTTTGCTTTTTCTACTTTTTTACAGACCTTTGTGCGAAATGATGGTGCACCTCGCCACTCCATGATCGCGGTAATAACAGGTGGTGTGTTAAATATTATTTTAGATATTGTATTTGTGTTTCCGCTTGATATGGGTATGGCTGGAGCTTCCATCGCAAGTGTAATTGGCGCAGCATGTACTTCTGTTATCTTGCTGTTTCATTTCTTTTCCAAAACAAATGGTTTAAAGTTTACATTGTCAAAAGTAAACTTTAAAATTGCTTTGGAAATATATAAGAACGGTTTTACTAGTTTTCTTATCGAAATGTGCTCCGGCATTATGATGTTTGCATTCAACCTGCAATTATTAAAATATGTAGGCGAAGCAGGTGTCAGTATGTATGGCGTCATTGCCAACACACTTATTATTGTGACTTGTCTATGTAATGGAATTAATCAGGCAGCACAGCCGATTATCTCCACAAATCACGGTGCCGGTCTTACAGAGCGTATTAACAAGGTTAAAAAACTAGGTGTCCATACCTCTGTTATTATCTGTGCAGTGCCTACTATTTTGGGGCTACTTTGGCCGAATATGTTTACCTATATCTTCTTAAATCCAAATGGAGAAATATTGGCTTTATCACCAAGTGCGATTCGCATCTATTTCCTATCATTTGTTTTGATGGGAGTAAATATGTTTGTTGTGGGATATTTCCAATCTACCTTAAAGCCACAGTACTCACTACTCCTTTGCTTACTTAGAGGTTGTGTGCTCAGCGTGATTTTTGTATATGTCCTACCGCCTGTTTTAGGTGTAAACGGAATCTGGGCATCTGTGGTGTTAGCCGAACTGTTAACGTTACTGCTGGCAATGATATTTTTAGAAAAGACCAAGAAAGGAATGGCAAAATGATTGCATTAGAATTTCCAAAAGTAAAAGAAAGTATGGCAAAACTACTTCTTACAGAAACCTTTGATAACTTCCTGTTTATTTCTGCAGAAGTGGTTACTTATAATACATTTACGATTGATGGTTTCTTAAAGAAAGAATTTTTTGAAGAAGGGAAATCACCAGCACGTGAATACGCTCTATGGAAAGAATCCAGAGAACTTTGTTTTTCTATTATTAAAGGAAACCGCACTCCTCTTCGCTTTTCGTTTGTACTTGGTCTTAGCGACGAGAATATTCAGCGTCTCCTAGATAGTCAGGACCTGCCGTTTGCATTAAAGGATGTGCGCGGACTGTACCTTAACATTCGCTTTGACGGACAACACTTAATCTGTACAACAGGCACTTCTATGAACACCTTTACGATGGATAAGTCACTGGAGCAGGCATGGGATGCTATGGTAGAAAAGTTTTTGAAGCAAAAAGAAATGGTTTGTGAAGTATTATAAAGTAAAAGGATTGTCGCACCAACGAATAAAATTCGTATGTGCGACAATCCTTTTGTCATTATACTTTTATTTACTAATCAGATAATTATTTGGCAGGCGTAGCGTTCTCCTGCATCTCTCGGGTTTCCCCTGTCAATACCATCGGCGTGTGGTCTCTACGAAATTTACCACCTCAAATAATTATCTAGAATAGACCATCTGTCATATGTATATTATTGATTATTTATTCTTTTTTGTAAGGAGGCACATTATTCTGAAAAAAACTCACAGAATAGTTTAGCACATTGTCCTACGAAATTTTAATTTTAAAAGTCTCCGCAAAATTTTAAAATCCAAATACTTTTTCTCTCAACGCCTTATTTGCAACCAACGCCATATACCTTCTTAAAGTAACTCTTCCTTTATTGTTCTTTTTAGAAAAGTCCATAAAATCCCAGTTGCATATCAAACGCCTTTTCGGCTCTTCTCCCCAATAGTGAATTCCTTCTTTCTCATGCCCCGGTCCTTCTGGCACAAAAATTACGTCTCCTGCTTTCTTCAATTCCGGGTCATGAATCATATTGTCAAATATACGCCACAGCACCTGATATCGTATGTCATTCAGATTTTCAACGCATTCTTCAACAAACTCAGAAAATGCAAAAACGTTATAATATTCCTCATCCGCTTCTACTAATAAATCCACCATATAGCGTAATGGTTTTTCAATGACCTTGCCGTCTTCCAAAATGATATCGTATTCCTTTTTCAAAGTTTCAAACCATTCCCACAATTCATCAGAAAATAAAATTTTATTATTATCTTCCCAATAATAGATCATATCGTCAGCTGATTGCCGAAAGAGTTTTTCTGTGGAAACAGGCACCACATAATACGTGTCATTACTATATATATCCACATTGACCCTCTTTACAACATCCTTAACACTGTCCCACAACTCTTTGAAATCCTTTTGAAAAATTTCTGAAATTCTTTTTACGATAAATGCTGGGGCATCAGACACATATAAACAAGTTAATAAATCGGCATATTTCCCCTCTCGCAAATTTTTTGTATCTTTTCCCAACACATAGTAATCCTTAATACTATTTATGATTTCCAAACATTGTTGCTCAGCAAGATTCTGTTCTTGTTCTGCAAATTGTTCCAAAGCCAATATTGCATGCCGCATTCCATTAAATGCTAGTCTTTCCTTATCTTCTTTTTCCAAGGGTTCAAATTTTTCAAGCGCTTTATCTGTACCATAGATAACAGCATATATTTCACACCCACTGATAAATGCATAGCGTTTATCTCCAAAACCATTCCATTGGCTCCAATCATCCCATCTATTATATTCATCATCTAAATAATAAAATGTCTCAAATAATTTCCACGTATCAAAATTCTTGATATGTCTCATTTCATCAAACAAGTAATTTAGCCATCCTACATATGACCAAGCAGTAACCAATTCACCATCTACCATTGTTATTGCAACATTTTCTGTATATTGCTCCTCAAGCACATACGCAGCAACAACTGCTGTGTAAAAATGCGCCCAACCGATCTTATTACTCCAGACGTGATTTGTCTTTTTATCAAACCCCGCATTTTCCCAGCGTGTATCCTCGAAATAATTATAAAAAAAATCCATTCCATCTGGTTTCATCTCGGCCTTATGAATTGTAACAACCTTCTTCCCATACAACTGCAAAAGTTCAATGTCCATCATACCGCCTTTTTGATACACGGTTTTTACTTTTTCTGCAAATTCATTTACTTTATCACTCGGAATTCCTTTATCTCCATGCTCAAAGAATCCTGCAAATGTTCCCATGTGTTCTTCCTCCCAATCATTTTTCTATCTAATACAGAGGGTAACAAATAACATTTCTCCTGTCATTCAGTTTATAACTGAATCCCTTTAAGCAAACTTTATCAATCTTTGATAATACATAAGCAAATGAAGTTTTGGCTGTACTACTTGCCCTATATCAGTAAACGTTTCCGAAACCACTTCTATCAAATCCTCCATTTGAACATTTAACATTTTACTCAATCGAAACATATTATCCAAACTCGGTAATGATTTTCCTGAAAACCAATCATATATCGACTGAAATGCTCCTATACACAACTCTTTTTGAATGTCTTTTACTGTAATATTTTTTTCTTTGCACAGTGCCCTAATTTTTCTTCCAGTTTTTATCATATCGATTTGTAATACATCTTGCTGCATCAAAACATCTCACTCCTATTCTCATCTACTACGCTGATGCCCACATTCCCATTTTTTTCATTTCTTTCATCATAAATTCTTTCAATTTTTTCTCATCCGGCAGATGTAGCATATATGTTGAAACAAATAACTGATTATCCATTCCTGACAATGCATACTCCACCATCTGTGAACCTTTATCGGTGCAAAGCAAAATTCCAACTGGCAAGTTGTCGCCTACTGTCATCTCATTCTTTTTATAATAACCCACATACGCATTTAATTGCCCTAAATCCTCATGCCTAAACTCATCATTTTTTAGTTCTATAATAACATTACAGTGCAACAATCTATTATAAAAAACCAAATCGATGAAATAATATTTATCATCAATTATAATACGTTTTTGTCTTGCCTCAAAACAAAATCCTTGTCCTAATTCAAGCATGAATTCTTGTAAATGATTCATAAGTGCCTGTTCCAAATCAGACTCAGTCACAGCATCGTTTGCTTCTAACCCGAGAAATTCAAATGTAAAAGGATCTTTGATTGTCAAGTCATTTGGAGCTATATTATCTACCGATTTTTCCAATAATAATTCTGGCCTTTTGCTAATTCCAGCTCTCACATATAAATTTGTTTTAATCTGCCTACGAAGTTCTCTGACATTCCAATTACATTTTATACACTCTGTTTCATAAAAAAATCTTTCAAAAGCATCATCAATCACCATAATTTCAACAATATGTGAAAAGGACAAATTGCTTATTAAAATTTCTGGACTCGTCGCAAATTGGTCCGACACTGTCGGACTTTTTTCCAAATCTTCTAAACCTAATTGATCCGACACTATCGCACCAACTTGAGGATACAACAAATAAAATTTACGACAACACTTAAATAATGTGGAATTCATTCCTTTTTGAGAAATTTCTTTTTCCAGATTCTTCAACAAATGGCTTCCATATTCTGCCCTGTCACTACCAGACTGCTCATATTCAACGATATAGCACCCTATCGCCCAGTTTCTAAGTGTCATAAGTTGATTTACAGCACTCTTTGCTATATTTCCTGCTTTATCATTTATTCTTTTTATAGAATCAGCTAATATTTCAAACTTCATATTGAATCCCTCAAATCATAATCTTTCTCGCTTATATACTAATTATATATATTATATATTATTAGTGTATTTATTTCAAGCAATATCTATTGTATAATTTTATTATCATTAATATATATGCACGGAGGTATTTTTATGGAAGCAGAAAACTATGGCGCAATGATTAAAGATTTAAGAATAAAGAGCGGACTAACGCAAAATCAAGTGGCGGATTCACTTGGCGTCACTCCTGGTTATATCAGCAATGTAGAAAACAACCGTACCGCCATGTCCCTTCGAATCTTAACATACTATGCTCGTTTAGTAGGATGTTCTTTAGACTCCCTTGTCGGCGAACTTGAACCGGAATATACTGCAACCGCCCTAGACCGAGAACTTTATGAAGCCATTATCAAATTAGACATCGAAACAAAAAGGAAGCTGCTCAAAACCATCGAACTTTGGAAACACTAGATTTATTACAATATAAATTGCAATGAAAAACCCGGCACTCAAGGTGCCGGGTTTAAACTTCTTTTATTATTTCGCAAGCAACATCATAATCTCATTACTGCGATTGATAAACGCCGTCATTTCCTCCGGACTTAATGGTTTGTGTCCAAGAAGGGCCAAGTCATATAACTGTTTACAGAACAGTTCTGTATGCGCGCCTTCTTTGTTTTCAAGTACATACTGTACAAGTGAGTGGTTTGCATTCAGAACCAGTGTCACCTCTGTTCCCATCCCCATATCCATACCATACATACCGTACATCTTCATCATATCCTGCATACGGCGGGTTTCTTCAGAGAGTGTAACCATAGATGCCACATTTTCATTCTTAATCTTTTCTACCTTTACTTCCAGTTTTTCATTATCCAGTGCTTTTCTAAATACCTCTGTCAAAGTTTCTGCATTGGCCTTGAAGCTTTCTTCATCTTCCACTTCTTCTTTGAAGGTATCCGTAAGGTCTGCATCGATACGCTGGAACTTGATTTCTTCATTGCGTTGTTCCAACTGCGTGATAAATGGCGAGTCAATATTATGTGTTAAAATCACGGCATCCAAACCTTCTGTCTTAAACATATTGATATACTGGCTCTGCAGTTGTTCGTCTGTTACGTAGTAGATAGTATTGCCTTTTTCTATGCATTCTTTCAGTGTTAGATACTCATGATCCAGATTTTTAAAGAGCATATAGTCGCTCATCTTATCGCAGAACTTCGTATCTTTAAGGCAGCCAAACTTGATAAATGGACTGATATCATCCCAGTATTTTTCATAAGATTCCTTATCTGTCTTGCACATTCCTGAAAGTTTATCTGCCACTTTTTTAGAAATATATTCTGAGATTTTATTTACAAATCCATCATTTTGAAGGGCACTTCTTGAAACATTAAGTGGCAAATCAGGGCAGTCAATCACACCTTTTAATACCATCAAGAACTCAGGAATGACTTCTTTGATATTGTCCGCAATAAACACCTGATTGTTGTATAATTTAATCTTTCCTTCCACAGAATCATACTCCGTGTTAAGTTTCGGGAAGTACAAAATACCCTTTAAATTAAACGGATAATCCATATTCAAATGGATCCAGAACAATGGCTCTTTATAGTCCATAAACACTTTTCTGTAGAACTCAATATAGTCGTCCTTTTCGCACTCATTCGGATGTTTTGTCCAAAGTGGCGCAACGTCATTAAGCGGTGTTGGCTCTTTTGCCTCTTCCCCTTCTTTCACTTCTGAAGGTTCTGCATTCGCATTCTCTAAATAGATAGGAACTGGCATAAATCCACAGTATTTTTCAATAATTTCTCTTACCTGATATTCATTCGAAAACTTCACACACTCTTCATTTAAAAATAGTGTAATCTCAGTTCCCACGATATCACGGTCGCCATCTTCCATATCATACTCCGTGCCACCGTCACAAGTCCAGTGTACTGCCTTTGCACCCTCTTTGTAGGAAAGTGTATCAATATGCACCTCATCGGCCACCATAAATGCGGAATAAAAACCAAGACCAAAATGACCAATCATATCGTCTTCTGTGGTTTTATCTTTATATTTTTCCAAAAATTCAGTCGCACCCGAAAATGCAATCTGAGTAATGTATTCTTCCACTTCTTCTGCCGTCATACCAAGACCGTTATCGATAAATTTCAACGTCTTTTCTTCCGGATTTACAACTACATGAATCTCCGCTTTATAATCATCTGCAAGACTTGTCTCGCCCATCATGTCTAATTTTTTTAATTTTGTAATCGCGTCACAACCATTAGAAATTAACTCACGGATAAAGATGTCATGGTCAGAATATACCCATTTCTTAATAATTGGAAAAATATTCTCGCTGCTAATTGATAAGTTGCCGTGTTTTGTTGCCATATAGACACTCTCCTTTTTATGTTTTTATAATTTTTCGCTATATTTTTCTGCCAAATACAATATTTTTACAATTGGTACCACTAGTAATGCACAGAAAAAATTGCTGACTCCGTGTGTGAAGTCCCACGGTAGTCCCGTTGCAATCCAAGCAAGCGTTTTTTCAAAATTCAGGCCAAATACTAGTGCCTGCACCGGCGCATATAAAATGCCATATAAAAATCCATGCGCTGCTCCTAAGAGCATATAGATAAGCGGATGTCTTTTTGGCACCAACATAACAGCTCCCCAGAGCACTGTCCATATATAAAGATACGGAAGCCACCAGGTTGCAAAGCCATTCAGCATACCGGTTATCAGCACAAATACATAGATTGGATACAATGCTTTTTTTCCATACACCACCGTGAAAGCGATAACCAACGTACCAAGCAAATGGATGTTGGGCAAAAAATCCATGAGTAGCTTGGAAACATACATAATCGCTCCCAGCATGGAAAATACAGCCATCTCCTTAACTGTTATCTTCATTATTTTTCTGCCTTAAAGGCATAGCTTACGCCTTCTTTAATCTCGGTCAAATTCACGCCTGCCATACCATATTCGCCATTCTCGTAAAATGCCCAATATTTTCCGTCGGTGTCATAATCAAGGGTAATTCCATCGACCGTCTTTACATAGAGTCCATAATCACCTTGATCTCCTGCTATAAGCCCTAATTCCATCAGTGCTTCGCCCACCGTACTCTTGTCAGTGTGAATTTCATATTGCTTTTCTTCCCCTTCTTGATGCACAACCGTAAAGTCAAACACTGTGTTTCCTTCACCCAGCACTTGCTTTCCTTCTACAGGCGCATTCTGCTCCGTCTTTACATCATTTCCGGTTTCCTTTTTCTTGTCATCACCACAACCATTTGTAAATAATGCCATAGCCACAATCAGCATCATACAAAGGACGTAGGATAACGATTTTTTCATCTGTTTCATCTTCATTATCTTATTCTCCTTTGAAATATATTCCCTCCAAAAGTCGGCGCTCGCGACTGTTTTTCCTTGAGGTTCTCTTGTCTGGATATTCCGGCTTTGGCACGTTACGAATCAGCCTTCTCAGATCACTCCAATGGCGTTTCCCCATACTGTGGCAATGGGTAGAATTCGCTTTTTATTGCCTTACGGCGACGGGCTCGCACAGGATTTCCACCTGTTTCCCCAAACAAACATATTGTATCACAAACGATTAGGTGTTACAATGCTATCATCACAAAATAAAGCGAGGTTATATAATTATGGATGGATTACGCATCATTCCTGTTACGAACGAAGAATTAGTACTTTCCCTTTCTGCTGTTGCCGACGACATCTGGCACGAACATTTTACACCGATTATCGGCGAAGCACAGGTTGACTATATGCTAGAAAAATTTTTATCACCGGATGCCTTGATTGAACAAATCAATGCCGGCTACGAGTACTTCCTTTTCTCTTACGATTACACCTTTGCAGGCTTTGCCGGCATCTGTGAAAAAGACGGCAAATTATTCTTAAGCAAACTGTATGTACATAAAGATTTTCGCGGCAAAAAAATCGGTTCTTATATGTTTAGCAAATTTGTTGAGATTTGTAAGCTTCGTAATCTCAGCACAATTTGGCTGACATGCAACCGTAACAACACAAATACGCTCGCCGTATATGAACATCTCGGTTTCAAAAAAATCCGCGAAGAAAAAAACGACATCGGAAACGGCTTTTATATGGATGATTACATCTTAGAATATGAAATCGTTTAACGCAAAAAAGGATATGCAAAAATTGCATATCCTTTTCATTATTCTTTTTCTTTCCAAAAATCGACAGGCTCATAGTCCTGTAATTTGGCCAAAAATCCTCGGTTTCCCAATTCTTCCTGAATCATATCTAAAATTTTCTCATCATCAGCTATAATGGTATGATAATGATAATTAGAAGTCAGCTTCATCAGCTGTGTTGATTTTCCGGTGGATATCTCTTCTAAGTATGTTCGCACATCCATGCGTGACTTGATATTAAGCGGCACCTTTATCACCCCGTGAATTTTATGATATACAAAAACATCTTCCACTTTTCCGCCAAGGTCCACAAAAAGATTTAATTCTTCTTCCACCTGTTCCTCTGTATGAACCACTTTAAACACTCGCTTTGCCATCTTTTCTTCTTGAATGATATAGCCACGATGTGTGGATATAATATCGATACCACTCGTGCGAATAAGTGCCATATCCTGCACAATTACCTGACGGCTGACACCCAACTGTTTTGCTAATGTTGTTCCTGCCACTGGCACATCACTCTGTTTAATAATATGAATAATTGCTTCTCTTCGTTCTTGTCCGCTCATGGTCACAGTCTACTTTCTTTTCGTACTTTCTTTTATTTTATCTAACTTTCCTTTCCTTTTCAAGTTTTATAAAAAAGATTGCTCATCCTTGCGAGGCATTTTTGCCTTATGGAAACGAAGTTTCCTATAAAACAAAAAAACGAAACCCTAATGGATTCCGTCTGCAATCGGAGTGACAAGATTTGAACTTGCGACCTCTACGTCCCGAACGTAGCGCTCTACCAAACTGAGCCACACTCCGATATATTCAGTTGTGAATATGAGCTACGGAAAAGGGACTTGAACCCCTACTAACAGAGTCAGAGTCTGCTGTGCTGCCAATTACACCATTCCGCATTATTTGGTCGTCGTTTCCAACGAACAAATATCATTTTACCATTGTTTCCAAAAAAGTCAAGCCTTTTTATCACTTTTTTTACAATTTAATCTCACCTTCAAAAGACACTTCTGCCGGCCCTGTCATATAGACTTTATCTGCCTTTCTGTCCCATTCAATCTGCAAATCGCCACCGAGAAGTTTTACTGTCACTTTATCTTCTGTAAAACCATTCAAAATGCTGGCAACCGCCACTGCACAGGCTCCGGTTCCGCAAGCCAAGGTTTCCCCCGAACCGCGCTCCCAGACACGCATTTCCACTGTATTGCGGTCGATTACACGGGCAAATTCTGTGTTAATGCGATTTGGAAATCTTTCGTGGTTTTCAAACTTTGGACCAATTTTTTCAATCTCCAGACCTTTTACATCATCAATATATACTACCGTATGTGGATTTCCCATGGAAACGCCCGTCATCCGATATTCTTTTCCATCCACTTCAATCAGTTCGTCAATCACACGCTCCCCATCTGCCACAATCGGAATGTCAGAAGGTGTAAGCTTTGGACTTCCCATATCCACCTTGATTAGCTTCACCTTGCCATCTTCAATGGTAAAATCCAGATACTTGATTCCACCGAGTGTTTCCACCGATATGCTTGTCTTATCCGTCAAGCCGTAATCATACATATATTTCCCTACGCAGCGCACACCGTTTCCGCACATTTCCCCGCGAGAACCGTCCGCATTGTACATCTCCATTTCACAGTCTGCCACCTTCGATGGATTAATTAAAATCAAGCCATCCGAACCGATACCAAAGTTTCGATTGCTCACCTTAATGGCAACTTCAGATGGATTATCTATCTTTTCCGCAAACCCATTTACATATACATAATCATTTCCTAATCCTTGCATCTTTGTAAATTTCATCGTATCTTCCTTCCTCACTCTCTAATACGCCTATTATACTCTCTCAGCAAATTTTTTTCCACCTTATTTTTTTGTGACAAAAGTCACTGAACGCATCCATAATTTTGTATAAAATCAAAGCATAAAACAAATAGTAAAGAAAAGAAAGGAAGGAAATAGATATGTCAGCAAAAAAATTGAACCAACAGAATTTTGAACAGGAAGTTTTAAACCAAGACCTTGCACTGGTAGACTTTTACGCAGATTGGTGTGGTCCATGTAAAATGATGGCACCCATTATTGATGCTATCGCCAATGAGCGCCAGGATATTACGATTGGAAAGGTAAATGTTGATGAAAACCCAGTCCTTTCCAGCCAATATAAAATTATGACAATCCCTACAATTATCATCTTTAAAAACGGGGAAGTCGCAAATCAGATTTCCGGTTTGCGTTCAAAAGACCAACTGTTAGATTTATTAAAATAGGCGACCTATTTAATCATATGCAAGCGCCTGCAATTTTTTCTTATCCACAATTGTGATGCCCTTTCTCGTAACCCCGATAATGCCATCATTGGCCATATGCTTTAAGATACGGGTAATCACTTCACGAGCAGTACCTAGATGACGCGCGATTTGTTCGTGCGTCATTATTATTGTGTCCGAACGATTTTCTACAGAATCTTCTAACAAAAAGATTGCAAGCCTTTTATCCATACTCATAAAAACGATCTGCTGCATCACCCACATCACATCAGAAAATCGGCTCACCGCCATCTCCAGAGCAAATATTTTCACTGCCGGAACTCTTTCACTGACTGCGCCAAAAACTGCGGCATTAACCATATAGCAATCACTCGGTTCTTCCGCCTCCATATACACGTCAAAGGTAATACTTTGTAATACACAAGATGCCGACAGCATACACATTTCTCCCGGGGACAGTCTGTAAAGCGTAATCTCCTTTCCTTCTTCCGAAAGTAGGTATATACGAATTCTTCCGCTTTTTACAATATAAAACCCGGTACACTGTGTATTATCATGCACCGCCTGTGATTTTTCAAAATGTACTTCTGTGGTATTTTGACGCAAAAGTTCCTGATCCTTTTGTTCTAACTCATTCCAAAAAGGAAAATATGTTTCATACATCATATTTCTTTCGTCCCTTCTTACTCTTATGATAACTTTTGACCTACTTTACATACTTTGCATTTACATACTTTGTACTTCTAGCCTGACCAAGTTTTTGCACTTTCCCTTCTTTTACTAATTTCCCAAGTACCGCCTCTACCGTAGTTACACTGACATCTGGAAGAATGTCACAGATTTCCATTTTAGAAACCGGAAGCACACTATTTAATACGGTCTGCTCAATGCGTTCGTTTTTCTTCAAACGTTTTCCGTTGATGACAGAAAAACGTTGGTCTAATTCCTTATAACACTTATATAACGTCAATAAAAAATTTTCCATAAAAGGAACATAACTATTTTCATTCTCGTGCCACTTTTGTGATGAATCATAGAGTGATTGATAATAATATTCTTTGGAATGATTAATCTGCTCTTCAAAAGAAACATATTTACAAATATCGTATTCATTTTTATACAAAAGAAGTAATGAAAGCAAACGGGAAACTCTTCCATTTCCGTCATCAAATGGGTGAATACACAGAAAATCTAATACTACACAAGGTATCAGTAGTAACTGATTGATATTTGGATTTGCTCTCGCCTCCAGGTATGCAAGCACAAGTTGTTCCATAGCCTCTTTTGTGTCCTTTGCAGCGATTGGTCTAAAACGAACTTTTCGCTTTCCTTCAGCATCCACTTCCAAAATCATATTATCTTCTCGCTTATACTGTCCCCCATATTGATATCCCGCAAATCCCATCATGATTTTATGCATAAAAAGAATTGTATCCTCGTTGACATACATTTCCCTATGGTGCTGATGTATTTCATCTAATGCATCTCTATATCCTGCAATTTCCATTTCATTATGATTTAAGGGAGCACTACTTCCGTCTACAATTTCTTTAATTCTGGCATCTGTCGTTATAATCCCCTCAATTGCATTGGAGTTTTTGACAGACTGCACTCTTGCAATGGATTCTAATTGTGTATACACATGCAGGTTTTTGTCTCTACGTTCATTTGCCAATGCTTTTAATGCACTAATTGTTGATGTTAAATTTAAAATTCCTGTTGGAAGCAAACCATTATCTAAAAAAGAATAATCAAATCTATGCATACTGCACCTCCTAGTATCTGCATATATTTTATCATTTTATATGCAGATACTCAACACTTATCTGCATATTTCTTTCATTTGCCTTCCCGTTACATCCAGATGATAGTTTTCTTTATAAATCAATTCCGAAATCGGTACAATCTCATAACCCTTCGCCTGTAGTCCCTCTATTACTTTTGGCAGAGCCATCGCTGTATACTTTGCACCATTGTGCATGAGAATAATAGATCCGTTTCTCAAATTTTTATGTCCCGTAACAGTTTTGATAATGCTGTCAACACCGTAATCTTTCCAGTCCAGACTATCAACATCCCACTGAATCGTATAATACCCACAGGAAGTTGCATTTGTAATCACCTCATTATCATAATCCCCGTATGGCGGACGAAACAAATTCATTTCTACACCCGTTAATTCTTTTACCTTATTATGTACCTTCATCAACTCTTCCTGACATTCTGTATCTGGAAGTTGACTCATATTCTTATGATTTTCACTGTGATTTGCAAGGTCATGACCTGCTTCATATATTTTCTTGACATCCTCTGGAAATTGCTCCACCCAGCCACCGGTCATAAAGAATGTGACATGTACATTATATTTTTTTAAGGTATCTAAAATCTGATCCGTATCTTCATTGCCCCACGCCGCATCGAAACTTAACGCCACCTTCTTCTCATCCGTCTCTACAGAATAAATCGGAAGTTCCTTCCCATTTACTGTGTTGCTCACACTGACAATCCCTGCTGTGCCGGCGTACACTCCCAGTAAAATAAAACAAACCGCGCATAACATACAAATCTTTTTTCTATTCATCTTATTTCTCTCAAAAATAGTTTCCTTACAAGATACGAAAAAAAATCGCAACTTATTCCCCTTAAACAAAATGACTCTAAAAATAAGGGAGGCGGACCCGAAGGCCCGCCTAGCATCATTTACAATACAATTCCGTCTTTAAATATAGAGATTTCTCTATAATCATTCATCTCATTCTTCGTCTCTTCTCCCGAAGCTACGCGAATAATATAATTAAAGAAATCATCCGTCAAATCTTCTTTCAAAAGACCCGCCGCATCATAGTCTATCCAATTTTTCTTCTTTTCTGCCAGATTATGATTGGTGGCAATCTTTACCGTCGGAACCGGTCCCCCAAGCGGTGTCCCCCTTCCTGTGGTAAATAAAACCATGTGCACACCTGCCGCTGTCAAGTTTGTAATAGCCACAATGTCATTTCCCGGACCGTTTAGTAAGGATAATCCATTTTCTTCTAAAATATCACCATAATCCAACACTGCCACTACCTGACTATCTCCACCTTTTTGAATGCAGCCCAAGGATTTTTCCTCTAAAGTTGTAATTCCTCCGGCTTTATTTCCCGGTGATGGATTTTCGTAAATCACCTGATTATGTTTTGTAAAATATTCTTTAAAGTTATTGATAAGAGCTACTGTCTTTTCAAAGGTCTCCTCATCTTTACATCTTTGCATCAGCAAATGCTCTGCACCAAACATCTCAGGCACTTCGGTAAGCACACAACTTCCGCCGTAAGAAATAAGCTTATCTGACACTCTTCCTACCAATGGATTTCCCGTAATTCCGGAAAAACCGTCGCTTCCGCCACACTTTAATCCTAATTTTAGTTTGGATACCGGAACAGGCTGCCTTTGAAAGGTGTCTGCATAGGCCTGTAATTCTTCAATCACTTTAATGCCTTCCTCAATCTCATCTTCGTAGTCCTGGCAGTTCAAGAAGCGTACTCTTTTTTCATCATATGGGCCAAGTACTTTTTTAAACTCTGCAATATTATTATTCTCGCAACCAAGGCCTAACACCAACACACCACCTGCATTTGGATGGTTTACAAGCCCCTTTAAAATCTTTTGTGTAACCGTCTGGTCATCGCCAAGCTGGGAGCAGCCAAAAGGATGTTCAAAACAAATGGCTCCTGTATGTTTTGCCAAAGTTTTTGCAATCTTGTTGACACATCCCACTGTATTGATAATCCAAACTTCATTTCGGATACCCACATCGCCATTCTCGCGAACATATCCCAAAAAAGTCTTATCCGTATCAACCTTTTCTGTCAAAACTTCGATTGGCTCGTATTTATATTCCAACAGATCGGATAAATTTGTCTTTACATTATGGCTATGCACATGTTCTCCCTTTTTGATATCCTGAGTGGCGTGTCCTATAGGGTTACCGTATTTAATAATATTTTCCCCAGCCTTGATGTCACATAATGCATACTTATGTCCGTCTTCCAAATTTACTTCTACATTGTCTAATTTGTGGATAATCATTATAATCTCTCCTCAATTTCTTTTGTAAGGAAACTTAAGTCCTCATCCCAGAATGCTTTGTTGGCTAAAATTTCCGCCACACTCTTTTCCTTCATAAATGCCATGACTGCTTCGTCATCATTTGGTGTTCCTTCTTTGTAGAACTGAATTAACTTCGCAAATGAAGTAAGAAGATTCTGTGGCATCTCACCTTTACGATTGATGTATTCTAACAACGATGGTAATACACGTACTTTAAACTTACTTACTGAATTCAAAGAAATGGATGCACAAAGGTGGCGAATAAATGGATTTTCAAATCTCTCAAACACATTGTTTGCATAATCCAAGAGTTCTTCTTCCGGCAAATCTAACGTCGGTATAATTTCCTCATACACACATTTTTTTACAAATGCACTCATATTTTCATCTTCCATACAGTCACCTACTGTCTCAATGCCTTCCAAAAGTGCATATGGAATCATGGAAGTATGTGCACCATTTAAGATGCGCACTTTTCTGGTTCTGTATTTTTCTAATTCATCTGTAACGATAATATTAAGACCTGCCTTATCAAACGGGAATTCTTCTGTAAGACTCTGCGGCCCCTGAATTACCCACAGATGGAATAATTCACTGGTGTTAAGCATATTATCTTCATATCCAAGCTCAAATTTTTCCTCTCTCGGATATCCGGTTACAATGCGGTCTACCAAGGTATTGCAGAATACGTTTTCTGTTTCAATCCAATTTAAAAATCCTTCTTCAAAATTCCAAAGTTTCGCATACTGTAATACGTACTTTTTAAGTGTCTCGCCATTTTTATCAATTAATTCGCAAGGAAGAAAGATAAATCCCGGAAGTCCCAAATCGTAACGCTTTTTAAGAAGTGCTGTCACCTTTGCAGGGAATGTTACATGTGGCACATTCTCCGGTCTGTCTTCTTCAGAAAATGCAATTCCTGACTCTGTTGTATTAGATACTACAAAACGAAAGTCTGCATTTTGGGCTAATGCAAGATAGCTCTCCCAATCAGCGTACGGTTCTACTGTTCTTGAAATAGAATCCACAATCTTCTTTTCTGTTGTTGGGACGCCGCCTCTCATACCTCGCATAATATGCGTGTACACACAGTTTTGTGCTTCTAACATCTGGCACATTCGTTTTTCAATCGGCTGCACTACTACTACACCTGCATTAAAATCTGTGGCTTCATTTGTAAGCTGTACAATCCAATCTACAAATCCGCGAAGAAATCCACCTTCGCCAAACTGAATAATCTTTTCTATTCTTTCTGGTTTTTTATAATTTTTCATCTTTCTTTTCCTTTCCGCCTAATATCTTTATCTACACCTCGATTATATATCAAGATTTTAAGTTTTTATATAATTATATTGACTATTTCCATTCGTTTTTGTAAAATCTTGCTATAAGAAGGAGGCTTTTTGTTATGGCATTTTATGAAGGAACAAAAGAATACTTTATAGAGACGAAAGCAGGGCAGAAAATCATGCCTGACATGCATTATCACGACTCCTATGAACTTTACTATCTGGAGGCTGGAAGCAGAGAATATTTTGTGGATGACAAGTTTTTCTCCGTCACTGCAGGAAATTTTGTATTAATCTCTCCATCCAAGTTTCACCGTACAGGAGGTGCCTATGCCCTTCGTACACTAGTAGGGTTCACTAGCAATTTTCTCTCCAAAACCTATTCTCCTGTCGCTTCTAAAAATTTGCTGAAATGTTTTGATGAAGTGCTCATATGTCCGCCAGAACACATGCAAAAAGACCTTAAAAAACTTTTAAAGATAATGGCTGAATGTAAAACAGAAACGGATTTCGGCATCTATTTAGGAATGCTCCTAAAGCAACTATCTGCCTGTAAGTCAGAAACTACCTATGATGAACAGATTAGTGGAATCATCACTTATATCAACCATCATTTTTCGGAGCTTCATTCCATCGACCAGATTGCAAACTATATGCATGTCTCCAAGTATCATCTGTGTCGTATTTTTAAAGATGCCATGGGGATTACACTCATAAATTATTTAAATAATATTAAGATTAAAAATGCCTGTACATTTTTAGAATCTACGAATAAAGGAATCTTAGAAATCTCGCATCTCTGTGGATTTAATTCACTGGCTTATTTTTCCAATGTATTTAAAAAAATTACCGGGTACTCGCCACTGAAATACAAAAAACGACAGCCACTATAGACTGTCGTTTCTATTCTCACATTATAAAATTCCAAATTCCTTCATCGCTTTTTCCAGCTTTTCTGTATTCGCCGGTGTAAGCTCTGTAAGCGGCATGCGAAGACCTCCAACTTCAAATCCCATCAAGTTAAGTGCTTTCTTAACCGGGATTGGATTTACTTCACTAAATAACTGGTCTACCAACGGATTTGCCTTTAACTGAAGTGCCAAACTTCCCTTTGTATCTCCAGCCAAATATTTTGCACATATGTCATGTGTCTCCTTTGGAGCTACATTGGCAAGTACAGAGATAACTCCGATACCGCCAAGTGACATAATCGGCACAATCTGGTCATCATTACCGGAATACAAATCAATATTTCCATCTGTGAGCTGCATAATCTTTGCAATCTGAGAAATATTTCCTGATGCCTCTTTGATACCTACGATATTATCTACATTCTTTACAAGTGTGGCAGCAGTTGCAGGTTCGATGTTACATCCTGTTCTGCTTGCTACGCTGTACATGATAATCGGTGTCTTTACTTCGTTAGCAATTGCTGTGTAATGTGCGATAAGCCCCTGCTGTGTTGCCTTGTTATAATATGGTGTCACAACTAAAAGTCCGTCTACCCCACATTCTTCTGCTTCTTTAGAAAGCTGGATTGCTGTATATGTAGAATTGGAACCGGTTCCTGCTACAACAGGAATACGTCCCTTTGCAAATTCTACTGCTCTTTTGATACATACCACATGTTCTTCTTCCGACAAAGTCGCTGACTCTCCTGTGGTTCCACAGATAATAATACTATCTGTTCCATTATCGCAATGATAATTTACTAATTCTTCTAATTTGTCATAATTTACACTACCGTCTGTATGAAATGGTGTAACTATCGCCACTCCTGATCCTGTAAAAATAGCCATAGTAATCCTCCTAACTATCCCTTCTTATATTACAGGATTGTAGCACTATTTCCTATCAATGTCAATCATTCTGACACTCTAATTTGCTCACGGAAACTTCATATGCCACCCTTTTTTCCGTCTCGGTTTCTGTCAGTTTCTTTACGTATTCTCTGCTTTGAATACGTCCGAGCACTTGCACATGTTCACCCACTTCAAAACCGGATGCAAATCTAGCGTTTCTTCCCCAGCAAATGCATGGTATGTAGTCGGATTTTCCATATGGTCTGTTGACTGCAAGCAGCAAATCTGCAATCTCCCTTCCCAACGGTGTTTTTCTGTAAATTGGTTTTTTACAGATGTACCCATCCAACAAAATGTGGTTGGTTTTTGCACCGTCCAGCTCTTCTTCCACAAAAGAAACTTCCCTTACAAATACGGAAAGTACCAGTCGGTTCTTCTTCTCGTCGTGTTGGTTGTACGAACGGAATTGACCGGTTACCATGATGTACTCTCCCGTATAGTCCTCATTGACATCAATGAGTCTCTCCGAAATCATAAGCGGAATTCGGTCATCCGAATTGCTAAGGCGTTTTACAAGGACATCTACCATATAAAACCCTTCTCCAAAAACTTCGTGGCTAAATGTAAACCCTGAAGCCACTTCTCCCATAATAGTTACTTGATTGTTTTCGATAATCTTATCTGACATGAATTGTAGTTCTCCCTTCCTCTTGGTGTATTTTTTCGTCAATAATATATTTATGAACAAACCTTCCAATATATACCTGTTTTTTTATTTTTTGTTGTAATCTTTTTGAATTGTGGTAAACTAAATGCGTTGCATAATAATAGGAAATAAATAAATGAGGTTGTAAATTATGAAGATGAAACGTGAAGATATTCGTAACATAGCCATCATCGCCCATGTTGACCACGGAAAAACCACCCTAGTCGATGAACTTTTAAAGCAAAGTGGTGTATTTCGTGAAAATCAAGACGTTGTAGAACGTGTCATGGACTCCAATGACATTGAACGCGAGCGAGGCATTACGATTTTGGCTAAAAACACGGCTGTCTACTATAAAGATACAAAGATTAATATCATTGATACCCCTGGTCATGCGGATTTTGGTGGCGAGGTGGAACGTGTTCTTAAGATGGTAAATGGCGTTATTCTCGTGGTAGATGCATTTGAAGGCGCCATGCCACAGACAAAGTTTGTGCTAAAAAAAGCGTTGGAACTGAACTTGCCGGTCATCGTTTGCATCAATAAAATCGACCGTCCGGAAGCAAGACCGGATGAAGTTATCGATGAAATATTAGAATTATTCATGGACTTAGATGCCTCTGATGAGCAATTGGATTGTCCTTTCGTCTACGCATCTGCAAAATCTGGACACGCTGTATTAGATTTGACTGAAGATCCAGAAAACATGGTGCCTCTATTTGAAACTATTTTGGAATACATTCCTGCTCCAGAAGGTGACCCAGATGAAAACACCCAGGTTCTTATCAGCACCATCGACTATAACGAATATGTAGGACGTATCGGCATCGGGAAAGTAGATAACGGCACCATCCGTGTGAATCAAGATATGGTGGTGGTTAACGCCCATGAACCGGACAAGCAAAAGAAAGTAAAAATCAGCAAACTGTATGAATTTGACGGACTTAACAGAGTGGAAGTAAGGGAAGCCGGAATCGGTTCTATCGTAGCAATTTCTGGAATCGCCGATATCTCCATTGGCGATACGTTATGTGCGCCAGAAGCACCAGTTGCCATCCCGTTCCAGAAGATTTCCGAGCCTACCATTGCCATGCAATTCCTTGTAAACGACAGTCCTTTTGCAGGATTGGAAGGCAAATTTGTAACCTCCCGTCATTTAAGGGACAGGCTATTTCGAGAACTGAACACGGACGTAAGCCTTCGTGTGGAAGAATCCGAACAAGCAGACAGCTTCCGTGTATCTGGCCGTGGTGAATTACATCTTTCCGTACTCATTGAAAATATGCGCCGCGAAGGCTATGAATTTGCTGTCAGCAAGGCGGAGGTTCTCTATAAACATGATGAAAATGGAAAACTGCTAGAGCCAATGGAATTGGCCTACATTGATGTGCCGGATGAATTTACCGGAACCGTGATTGATAAATTGAGTCAGCGAAAAGGGGAACTTCAGAATATGAGTGCCGGAAACGGTACTACTACCCGCTTGGAATTTTCCATCCCGGCCCGTGGCCTTATCGGCTACCGAGGTGAATTTTTAACTGACACAAAGGGAAACGGTATTTTGAATACTGCATTTGACGGATACGCGCCATATAAAGGCGACATCCAATACCGAGGACAAGGTTCTCTGATTGCCTTTGAGACAGGCGAATCTGTCACTTATGGACTTTATAGTGCTCAAGAGAGAGGCACACTCTTTATCGGAGCCGGCGAAAAAGTGTATGCCGGTATGGTTGTTGGCCAAAATGCAAAGACAGAAGATATTGAATTAAATGTATGTAAGACAAAACATTTAACCAATACTCGTTCTTCTGGCTCTGACGAAGCATTGCGCCTTACCCCTCCGAGAATTTTAAGTTTAGAGGAAGCTTTAGATTTCATTGATACAGACGAATTATTGGAAGTGACACCGTCTTCTCTTCGCATCCGCAAAAAGATATTGGACCCTAAATTGCGAAAACGCGAAAAATTTCGTTAAGTTGTCAGACTTTTCTATTGCGTGTCCATACAAAACATTGTATAATGTCTGTATAGAAATTTCATAGAAAAGGAGTTGATTTCATGAATTTTATTATTAGTGGAAAAAACCTCGATGTAACCACCGGACTAAAGACAACCATTGAACAAAAATTGGGGAAATTAGAAAGGTATTTCACTCCTGACACCGATATCATCGTAACCTTAAGCGTAGAAAAAGAACGCCAAAAGATTGAGGTTACCATCCCTGTAAAAGGAAACATTATTCGTTCCGAACAGGTCAGTGATGATATGTATGTTTCTATCGACTTGGTAGAAGAAGTTATCGAACGTCAACTTCGCAAGTATAAGAATAAGTTGATTGCCAAGCACCAAGAAGCAGGTAACTTCCAACCAGATTTCTTAACAGATATTGACGTGGATGATGACGATGAAATCAAGATTATACGTACCAAACGTTTTGGAATCAAACCAATGTTTGCAGAAGATGCATGCGTACAGATGGAACTACTTGGTCACAACTTTTTTGTATTTCGCAATGCAGAGACAGATGAGGTAAATGTAGTATACAAACGCAAAGACAATACTTACGGTCTAATCGAACCAGAATTTTAATAAGAATTGCTTGTGGGGATATCGAATAGGTATCCCCTTTTTATATTTTAGCCTACAAAATTTTCATTTCATTTTCAATTTTTGCAAAGTAACAAGTTTCCATCACTTCAAAACCGGCCTGTCCATTGGTTCCTTCTATGATTTCACTTTTTATGGTTTCTATCTGGTCGTCAGTCAACAAAAATTCCAATTCTACACGATCCGTATAAACGGAATTCGTAATCATAATCCCCTGTTGTCCTAGGATATATTGAATCTTCCCAAGCCCCGTGTAATCTGTCTTTACACAAATCCTTGCCCCGTGCAACTTTACAATAACCGTACTTGCCTCTAATCCCGCTTTCACTGAACTACCATAAGCGCGCACAAGGCCTCCCGTGCCAAGAAGTGTTCCCCCAAAATAACGGGTCACCACTACCACAACATCGTGAATGTCTTCGCCCAAAAGCACATCTAGCATCGGTTTCCCAGCAGTTCCGCTCGGTTCTCCATCGTCACTGCAACGCTGTACCTGGCTACGCTCCCCTATCACATATGCAAAGCAGTTATGTGTTGCATTCCAATATTTTTTCTTCATAGACTCGATAAAGGAAAGGGCTTCCTCCTCTGTCTTTACCGGTCTTACCGTCGCGATAAATCTAGACTTTTTCTCTATAATCTCCGCTTCATTTCCCACATATACTGTTTTATGTAACCCCGTCATACTTTCACCTTTTTACTTCTTTTGAACTATTATAGCAAACGCACCTGATCTCTCACAAGGATTTCTTAATATTTTCCAACTAAAAGATGAACTTTTTAAATTCCCCTTTATTTAAAGGCGTAACTTTGCTATAATATTTTTCGAATAAAGGAGGCTATATTCATGAATTATGGAAAAAAGAACGTTTCAAGACGTCAAAGAGAGATTACATCTAAAGCCGCTATGAAAAAGAAACGTAACGGCGTTCGACTTTTTAAATCCATGCTCGTCTTTCTTTTGATTATGGTCATCGCAGGCATTGTAGGCGCTGGCTTACTATTTAAACAGATTATAGATGAAGCACCACAGATAACGGTGGATGATGTAAAACCTTCTGCATATACAACAGTTGCTTATGCTGATGATGGTAAAACGGTTCTAGATACCTTTGTAGATGCCGGTTCTAACCGTGTCTATACTTCCATCGACAAGATTCCGAAGCATTTGCAAAACGCCGTAATTGCCATTGAAGATTCACGCTTTATGGAACATAACGGCATTGACCCAAAAGGTATCGCACGTGCTGCTGTAAGAGGTATTACATCAGGAAGTTTTTCTGAAGGTGCCAGCACGATCACGCAGCAATTAATAAAAAACAGTATTTTCCCTAACTTCAACCACGAAACAACACTAGAGAGTGTGAAGCGTAAGATACAGGAACAATACCTTGCACTTCAATTGGAAAAGCAGTTGGAAGAAGAATTTGGAAAAGAAGAAGGCAAAAAGCAGATTTTGGAAAACTATTTAAACACCATTAACCTTGGTCAAAATACATTGGGTGTACAGGCTGCTTCTAAACGTTACTTTGGAAAAAGCGTCAGCAAACTAACTCTTTCCGAATGTGCTACCATTGCTGCTATCACACAGAATCCAACAAGATTTAATCCTATCACGAATCCAGAGAAAAATGCGGAGCGCCGTGAAAAAGTACTGAAGGATATGTTGGCGCAAGGACTCATCACAGAAAAAGAACATAAGAAAGCGATGAAGGACTCTGTATATGATCGTATTCAAACAGCCAATAGTAAATACATCGACAGTCTTTCTGTTAGCAGTTATTTCATTGATGCTGTTGCAAAACAAGTAATCAAAGATTTACAAAACGAATTGGGATACACGGAAACACAAGCATACAACGCAGTATACAGCGGTGGTTTAAGTATTGTCACAACACAAAATGTGGAAATGCAAAAAATTTGTGATGAAGAAATGAATGACGACACTAACTATCCTTATGATGTAGATTGGGGTATTACGTGTGCCATTACCATCACACATCCGGATGGAACTCAGAATCATTATGATCACAATGGTTTGAAGAACTTTATGCTTAAAAAGTACGATGATAAATACGGTTTAACTCAAGCCTCCAAGGAATTGTGCGAACGTTATGTAGAAGAATATATCGATTCCCTAACCAAAAAGGGAGATAAAGTGGATAAGCGTGTAGTGATTTCTCCTCAACCACAGGCTTCCGTTGTTATCATTGACCAAGAAACCGGTCACGTAAAAGCAATGGTAGGCGGTCGTGGCGAAAAGACAAGTGACCAGAGTTTGAATCGTGCAACCCAGTCTTACAGACAACCAGGGTCTTGTTTCAAAGTGCTCTCCACTTTCGTACCTGCCCTTGACACAAATGGTGATACCTTGGCAACAGTTATCAAGGATGGTCCTTTTAAATATGATACTGGCCAACCGGTGCGAAATCACTGGAGCGGCTACAGGGGCAACATGACTATTCGTAAATGTATCGAAACGTCAGCCAATGTATGTACAGTAAAGAAATTCACAGAGATTACGCCTTCTCTAGGATACAAATATTTGACGGAAAACTTTTCTATTTCAACGTTGCCTCCGGAAGATGCCGTACAGGCTGCTTGTCTAGGTGGTATTTCAAAAGGTGTTTATAACCTTGAAATGACAGCCGCATTTGCTGCTATTGCAAACGGCGGAACTTATACAGAACCAATCATGTATACTCAAATATTGGACCACGCTGGCAATGTGTTGTACGAGAAGACTCCACAGACCCATGCCGCTATGAAAGAGACAACTGCTGCTCTCATCACTAGCGCTATGGAAGACGTAGTAAAAAAAGGTACCGGTAAACTCGCAAAACTATCTAACATGCCGGTAGCCGCAAAAACAGGTACTACTACCAACAACGTTGACTTTTGGTTATCTGGATACACACCATATCTCACCTGCTCTGTTTGGGGCGGATATGACGATAATAAGCCGATGGGAAGCATGAGTTTCCACAAAATCATTTGGCGCAAGATTATGTCTCGTATCCACGATGACTATGAGAAAAAGAATTTTGAAATGCCAAAATCCATAGAAAAGAAAACCATTTGTAAAGATACAGGGAAATTGGCAAGCAGTAAGTATTGTACTAGATATACCGAATACTTTGCTTCTGGCACTGCTCCAAAACAAAGCTGTTCCGGACACGTGGACAAGAAAAAAGAGGAAGAAAAAAAGAAAAAGGAAGAAGCAACTAATGCTAATACAAATGATGTAGCTACAGATACTTCCCCAAATACTACAACACAAACACCGGATACTACAGGTGGAAACGTGGTAACGCAATAACAATCACATTAAATACTATAAACAAACCGCCTGAGCAGTCAAAACTCTAACTGTTCAGGCGGTTTTTCTTATAGTTCATTACATTTCACTCGATTTTTTCGCACATGCATACATGGCCTCTATCACCGCACTGCGCATTCCTTTTTCTTCCAACACACGCACAGCCTCGATGGTAGAACCTGCCGGCGAGCAAACCATATCTTTTAATTCTGCAGGATGTTTTTCAAGCTCAAGCACCATCTTGGCGCTTCCATACACCGCCTGCGCTGCCATCTTGTAAGCCTGTGCCCTTGGAATTCCTCCTGCTACAGCTGCATCTGCCATAGCTTCAATAAACATAAACACATATGCCGGTGAACTTCCGCAGGTAGCTGTAAAGCTATCCATCAACTTTTCACTGATGACCTCCGACTGCCCAAATGCATTTAAGATGTTACATACATATTCTAACTCTTCGTCCGTTACATTTGCATTTCTACAAACAGCCGTCATTCCCTCTAATACCATGGCCGGGGTATTTGGCATTGTGCGGACAATCTTAACTGTTTTGTCAAACTTCTCAGCTAGCCATTCCAAAGTCTTTCCCGGTGCGATTGTAATGATAATCTGGTCTTCTTTTACTGCATCTTTAATCTCTGCAATTACATCTGCATAGAACTGCGGCTTAACTGCAAGGAATATAACCTCTGCCCACGTAACAACTTCTCTGTTATCTGCAGTTACGGCAACCCCCAGTGTTTCCTTTGCTTTTTTTCTTCCTGCTTCTGAAATATCCGATGCGATAATCTCTTCCGCTTTAAAAATTCCATTCTTTATTACACCGTTCATAATGGCACTTGCCATATTTCCGGCACCGATAAATCCAAGCTTCATCTTTCATTCCTCCTTAGGTTAAGGTCATTATACTACGAAACCTTATTTCCTGTATAGAGCTGATAGTATTTTCCTTTTTCCGCTAACAACTCATCGTGCGTTCCACGTTCAATAATACGGCCTTGCTCTAATACCATAATACAATCACTATTCTTAACGGTAGAAAGTCTATGAGCGATGACAAATGTAGTTCTGCCACTCATCAGTTTATCCATACCATCCTGTACTTGTCTTTCTGTTCTTGTATCAATAGAGCTAGTCGCTTCATCGAGAATGAGTACCGGTGGATCCGCTACAGCTGCCCTTGCAATAGAAAGAAGCTGACGCTGTCCCTGGCTTAAGTTCGCCCCATTTCCGGTTAGCACTGTCTGATATCCATCTGGAAGCTGTCTGATAAAACTGTCTGCATTTGCAAGTTTTGCAGCTGCAATAACCTCTTCATCTGTTGCAGCCAAACGACCGAAACGAATATTTTCCATAACAGTTGCTGTAAATAAATTTGTCTCTTGCAATACGATGCCAAGTGACCTTCTAAGGTCTGCTTTTTTAATCTTATTGATATTGATTCCGTCATAACGAATCTTTCCGTCCTGGATATCATAGAAACGGTTAATCAAGTTGGTAATGGTTGTTTTACCGGCACCTGTTGAACCAACGAATGCAATCTTCTGTCCCGGTGTGGCATAAAGTTTAATGTCGTGAAGAACCATCTTTTCATCGTTATATCCAAAGTCTACTCCGTCAAATACCACATCGCCTTTTAATTCTACATAGTCCACAGAACCATCTGCCTGATGGGTGTGTTTCCAAGCCCACATACCAGTGCGCTCCTTGCATTCTACAATCTGGCCATCCACTTTTTTTGCGCGAACCAAAGTGACATATCCTTCGTCTACTTCCGGTTTTTCATCTAGCAAATCAAACACTCGCTTTGCACCTGCAAGCGCCATAACAATACTATTTAACTGCTGACTCACCTGATTAATCGGCATATTGAAGCTCCTGTTAAATGTAAGGAAACTTGCAAGACCACCGACTGTAAAGCCACCCACACCATACAGCGCCAAAAGTCCACCTGCCATAGCACAGATTACATAACTCACATTGCCAAGTTGGGCATTAATCGGTCCCATTACATTTGCAAACTTATGCGCATTATAAGCGCTTTCATACAGCTCGCTATTTAATTCTTTAAATTCTTCCAAACTCTTTTCTTCGTGGCAGAATACTTTTACTACCTTCTGCCCACTCATCATTTCTTCGATATATCCGTTTACTTTACCAAGGTTCTTCTGCTGCTTCGCAAAATAGGACCCACTCTTTCCTGCCACATATTTTGTTGAAAGAAGCACTAATGCAACCATCACAAGTGTCAATCCAGTAAGTGGAATACTTAAGGTCAACATACTGATAAATACACTGACAACTGTAATGATACTGGATACTATCTGTGGAATACTCTGACTAATCAGCTGACGCAAAGTGTCAATATCATTGGTGTATATAGACATAATGTCGCCATGTGAATGTGTATCAAAATATTTAATTGGAAGTTTTTCCATGTGCGCAAACAAGTCATCTCGCAAGTTCTTCAAAGTCCCTTGCGTTACATGCACCATAATTCTTGCTTGGGCAAATGCGCTAAGCACACCAAGCAAATAAAAGCCTGCCACTCTGACAATAGCATATAACAGATTGGAAAAATCAGGATTTGCCTGCCCGATAAGCGGCGCAATATAATCATCAATTAAAGTTTCCAAAAACAAGGTTCCCTGTACACTTGCCATAACATTTACAATGATACAAAGAAGAACAATGGCATAATGGATGCCATATTTTTTCAAAACATAGCCCATAACGCGTTTAAATATTTTGCCTGGATTTTCTATCTTAGGAATCGGCATACCTCTTCTTGGTCCATGCATTGGTCCTGCCATTATGCCTCACCTCCTTGCTCGTCAAAATCACCGCTACCGCCAACCTGCGCCTCATAAACTTCCTGGTAAATTGCGTTAGAAGCAAGCAGCTCATCATGAGTGCCGATAGCATCAATGCGTCCTTTCTCCATGACAATAATGCGATCCGCATCCTGAATGCTGGAAATACGCTGCGCAATAATAATCTTTGTTGTATCCGGTATTTCGGTCAGCATTGCGTGACGAATTTTCGCATCCGTCGCCGTATCTACCGCGCTGGTACTATCATCCAAGATTAAGATTTTCGGTTTTTTCAGCAATGCTCTTGCAATACAAAGTCGTTGCTTTTGCCCTCCGGACACGTTGCTTCCGCCTTGTTCTATATGCGTGTTATAGCCTTCCGGCATCTTTTCAATAAACTCATCTGCACAAGCAAGGGCGCAGGCACGCTTGCACTCTTCTTCTGTTGCATTTTCATCACCCCAGCGCAAGTTTTCCAAAACGCTACCACTAAACAATACATTTTTCTGCAATACAACAGACACTTCATCTCGAAGTGTTTCCAAATCGTAAGAGCGAACATCTTTTCCTCCTACATAAACTACGCCTGTTTCCACATCATAAAGTCTGCTGATTAAATTAACCAAACTGGTCTTTGAACTACCCGTTCCGCCAATAATACCGATGGTTTCCCCGGAAGCAATTGCAAAATCGATGTCATCAAGTACTGCATTTTCACTATTTTTATTGTAACGGAAGGTCACATTTTCAAAACGGATACTTCCATCCGTCACTTCATAATCCGCATTTTCCGGATTCACGATATCTGGCTTTTCATCAAGAACTTCGCAGATACGCTTGGCACTTGTGATACTCATAGTCATCATGACAAAAATCATAGATAACATCATAAGGTTCATCAGGATATTCATACAGTAAGCCAAGAGACTCATCAAGTTTCCAGTAGATAAATCCCCTACCACAATCATTTTGGCTCCAATCCAGCTGATGCCAAGAATACAAGAATAAACGGTAAACTGCATTAGCGGTGCATTAAATGACAGAACCTGTTCTGCCTTTGAAAACAACTTATAAATATTCCCACTTGCTTTATGGAATTTTTTTGTTTCATAATCTTCTCGCACAAATGCTTTTACTACACGCTGTGCAGAAACATTTTCCTGTACACTGGCATTTAAGTCATCATATTTTGGGAATGCTTCACCAAAATATTTCATAGCTTTTTTCATAATGACAAATAAGAACACACCCAAGACAAGCACCGCCACCAGATAGATGGAAGCCAGCCTTGTATTGATGGTAAATGCCATAATCATAGCGATAATCAAACTCATTGGCGCGCGAATGCACATACGCAGTAACATTTGATATGCCATCTGTAAATTCGTTACATCTGTCGTCATACGAGTCACAAGACCTGCCGGCGAAAATTTATCAATATTCGAAAATGCAAATCTCTGAATATTCGTATACATCGCTTCTCTTAAATTTCTTGCAAAACCAGTGGATGCTTTTGCCGCATACTTACCACCCATGATACCGGCAAACAATCCTACGACTGCTAACACAATCATAATGACGCCTAACAGACAAATATGCCCCATATCACCTTTATGTACACCATCATCAATAATGGATGCCATAAGAAGTGGAATTAGCATTTCCATAATAACTTCAAGCACCATATAAAGAGGTGTTATGATAGAATCCTTCTTAAATTCTTTTACTTGACCTAGTAATGTCTTTAACATAATATATTTCACTTCCCTATTATCTTAATTCGTCTGTGTATATTATACTCTCTTTCTCAACAATTGTATAATAAATAATTTATAAAGTCCATTCTTTTACAAGTGCAATCTCTCTTGCATAGCCTTCGTCTTCATTTGGTGTTTCCAAGATAAATGGTTTGCCGTAAAGCTTTGGATGTCTCACAATCCGCTTCATCGCTTCTTCTCCGATTTTCCCTTGTCCTAATTTCTCATGACGATCCTTGTGCGCACCACATTCATTCATACTGTCGTTAAGGTGAATCGCACAAAGTCTTTCCAATCCTATCATTCGGTCAAATTCATTCAGTACACCGTCCAAATTATTGACAATGTCGTATCCGCCATCCCAGATATGACAAGTATCTAAGCATACGCCGATTTTTTCTTTCAACTCGACCTGATCGATGATGGCACGAATTTCTTCAAAAGTGCCACCCACTTCACTGCCTTTTCCAGCCATTGTTTCAAGAAGCACTGTGGTCTGACAGTCTTCCCACAATGCATCGTTTAATGCCTCGGCAATCAAACGAATGCCTTCCTCACTTCCCTGGCCTACGTGAGAACCCGGATGGAAATTATAAAATTGATTTGGCAACAACTCCATTCTCTGCAAATCATCCTTTAACATATTTTTAGAAAACTCGCGAATGTCTTCCTTTGCCGCACATAAGTTCATGGTATAAGGTGCATGTGCAACTAACGTACCAAACTCATATTTATCCATCCATTCTATAAGTTTCTCGATATCCCCCATATCAATATCTTTGGCTTTCCCACCGCGCGGATTTCTAGTAAAGAAAGCAAATGTATTGCCGCCTAGTTCTGTTGCCTTCTGCCCCATAGCGAGAAAGCCTTTTGATGATGAAACATGATTGCCTATATAAAACATAACTGTATCCTCCAAGACTCATTACTAACAACATTTTAATCAATGCAAAACAATTATGCAATATTGCAACAAAAAATTTACACACACACTGCATTGGAGTATAATGAAATAAAGTGAGGTGAGCTTATGACTATAATTCAAAAAGATGAATATGTATTTGAAGTGGATGTCGAAAAGACAAAAAATTATTACAAAGCACACTCTCTTTGTAACTGTGATTATTGTAAGAATTATTACGCACAGATAAAAGGTAAATTTCCAAAACTCGAGGCATTCTTATCTGAATTTGGTATTGATATAGAAAAACCAGATGAAATAATGAGCGTAGAATCAGATGATAAAATCGACTACATTAACATTGACTATACTGTTAATGGAAAAATAACAGCTATGGGACAATATGAAATCGATATACAAGATGAACTTTTTCTCAGCCTTGTTATTACCGACGGATATGCATCACCCAATGAGCAAACCTCTGACTATTTTACTATTTCAGTATATAACATACAGTTACCTTGGATATTAGACAAACTATTTCCTTTATCTATACATTTTGAACCTACACAAACAAACAACTGCTTTTGGAATATATTTAAACGAAAAAATCAAATTCAAAAGGATCCCGAGGAATGCCTTGAAAATATAAAAAGAAAAATATTCGAAAAAACCGGCATTTCAAAATGCATAGATTTAGATGAAACTAGTGTCGCATTTTCAGGTACAGTCGATAATTACGATCTTTACCTTTCCTTAAGTGTTATAGAAAAAAATGGCAAAAATCACCTTTACGCATATATGGAAGATCGATTGGATTGGAATGAAAAAGAATTTCATTCTCAAGACGAATTTGAAAATGCTATCGTCGCATTTATATGCCCAAAAATCAATCGAACAATTAAGACTATCACTGAAACCAAACGTCATAAATACATCAGAGTAACTGAATACTATCTTGACAAAGAAACAAATGAATGGGTTTTAATGTCTGACGATAAACTTTCATGGCTAATTATGCGACCAATAATCGAAGAAGATTCTATTACTGAAGAAATAAAAGAGTATCATATATAGCTAAATCCGCCACTGGAAAAGTGACGGATTTAGCCATATTTATTCATTATTTCCTTTTACACTCACAAAACATCCCGACTTCTCTATTATCTTTTTATCTTGCGATTTGGTTCTACGTTCTAACTTCTTAATATCCTCTGCCGGTGGCAACTCTTCCGGTTTTATACCTCGTTCTCCAAGCATTTTTCTAATTTCAGTATTG
>JAZRCJ010000055.1:0-14756 GCA_045659705.1 Faecalimonas sp. | reverse complement strand
TGGTGATGGAAATGGCCATGTTGGTGCAGGTTTAGGAAAGGCAGCTGAAATTCCGGAAGCAATCCGCAAAGGAAAAGAAGATGCTATGAAAAAACTTATTACTGTTACTTTAGATGAAAATGAAAGTATTACACATGATTTGATCGGTAAATTCGGAAGTGCTTCTGTATTGCTTAAGAAAGCACCAGAAGGTACCGGTGTTATCGCCGGAGGTCCGGCACGTGCGGTTATCGAACTTGCAGGTATCAAGAACATCCGTACAAAATCATTGGGATCTAACAACAAACAAAACGTTGTACTTGCTACAATCAATGGTTTAAGTCAGGTTAAAACTCCTGAAGAAGTAGCTAAGCTTCGCGGTAAATCTGTAGAAGAAATCTTAGGCTAAGGAGGAGATTAGAATGGCAAATTTAAAAATTACATTGGTAAAATCTACAATCGGTGCAGTACCGAAACACAAAAAGACAGTAGAAGCATTGGGACTTAAAAAACTCAACAAAACAGTTGTTTTACCAGACAATGCAGCTACAAGAGGTATGGTTGCACAGGTTAGTCATTTGGTAAAAGTAGAAGAAGCATAATTTTTAAGATAAGGAGGTGTCACAATGAACTTATCAGAATTAAGACCTGCTGAAGGGTCAAAACAAAGTGATAATTTCAGAAGAGGACGTGGACACGGTTCAGGAAATGGTAAGACAGCCGGTAAGGGACACAAAGGTCAGAAAGCTCGTTCTGGAGCAACAAGACCAGGTTTCGAAGGTGGACAGATGCCATTATACAGAAGAATACCGAAGAGAGGCTTCACGAACAGAAATACAAAAGAAATCGTTGCTATTAACATCAGTGCTTTAGAAGCATTTGAAAACGGTGCAGTTGTAGCTGTTGAAGATTTAATCGAAGCTGGTATTGTAAAGAACCCGAGAGATGGAGTTAAAATTCTTGGAAATGGAGAATTAACTAAGAGTCTTACAGTTAAAGCAAATGCATTTAGTGCAAGTGCAGCTGCTAAAATCGAAGCTCTTGGTGGAAAAGCTGAGGTGATCTAATGTTAAAGACATTCCGAAAAGCATTTCAAATTGAAGAGATTAGAAAGAAAATCTTTTACACATTTTTAATGTTAATCGTTGTTAGAATTGGATCATTGTTGCCAACACCGGGCGTTGATCCGACTTATATTCAGGAATTCTTTGCGGCTCAGACAGGTGATGCGTTTAACTTTTTTAACGCATTCACCGGTGGGTCTTTTGAGCAGATGTCAATATTTGCTTTAAGTATTACACCGTACATTACATCTTCTATTATTATTCAACTTCTTACAATTGCGATTCCAAAGTTGGAAGAGATGCAAAAAGAAGGTGAAGATGGAAGAAAGAAACTGGCAGCATTTACTCGTTATGGAACAGTAATCTTAGCCCTCATTCAGTCAACTGCAATGGCAGTAGGATTTGGAAGAAGCGGACTTTTAGTGAAATATAATTTCACAAATGCAGCAGTTGTAGTGCTTACATTGGTTGCAGGTTCTGCATTCCTTATGTGGGTAGGTGAAAGAATTACAGAAAAGGGAGTTGGAAATGGTATTTCCATCGTACTTTTGATTAACATTCTTTCAAGTCTTCCACAGGACTTCGTTACATTGTACGAACGTTTTGTAAAAGGAAAAACACTTGTAATAGCAGCAACAGCAGTATTGGTAGTTGTATTGATTATTGTTGCAATCGTAGTATTTGTAATCTTGCTTCAGGATGGACAGAGAAAAATTGCAGTTCAGTATTCACAGAAGATTCAGGGAAGAAAGACTATGGGCGGCCAGTCCACATTCATTCCTTTGAAGGTGAATACAGCCGGCGTTATCCCGGTTATCTTTGCATCTTCATTGATGCAGTTCCCGATCGTTATCGCTTCTTTGATTGGAAAATCAGAAGGCAAGGGCGTTTGGGGAGCAATCCTTAACGGACTCAATTCAAATAATTGGTGTAATCCTGAAAAAATTCAACACTCATGGGGACTTGTACTTTACATTATCCTCACAATCTTGTTTGCATATTTCTATACATCGATTACATTTAATCCGTTGGAAATCGCAAACAACATGAAGAAAAACGGTGGATTTATTCCAGGTATTCGTCCTGGAAAACCAACAGTTGACTATCTTGCAAAGATTTTAAATTACGTAATTTTCATCGGTGCAGTTGGTCTTGTGATTGTTCAGGTTATTCCGTTCTTCTTTAACGGTGTGTTTGGAGCGCAGGTATCATTTGGTGGAACTTCTCTTATCATCATCGTAGGTGTTGTGTTAGAGACTATCAAACAGATTGAATCACAGATGCTTGTACGTAATTATAAAGGATTTTTAAATAAGTAGGCAGTTTAGCTCGCAGAAATTCTGCGGGTTAAAATGCTATATAGACATATTATTGGAGGAAATATATGAAGATTATTATGTTAGGTGCACCTGGTGCAGGAAAAGGAACACAGGCAAAACGTATCGCTGAAAAATATTCTATTCCACATATTTCCACAGGTGACATTTTTAGAGCGAACATTAAAAATGGAACAGAATTAGGTAAAAAAGCAAAAACATATATGGACCAGGGACTTCTTGTTCCGGACGAACTTGTAGTTGATTTGGTTGTAGACCGTGTAAATCAAGACGACTGTGCAAACGGATATGTGCTTGATGGATTCCCGAGAACAATTCCGCAAGCGGAAGCGTTGGATGCAGCACTTGCTGCAATGGGACAGAGCATGGACTATGCAATTAATGTGGAAGTTCCGGATGAAAATATCGTGGCTCGTATGTCAGGAAGAAGAGCTTGTGTGGACTGTGGTGCTACATATCACATCGTACATGCTCCTACAAAGCAGGAAAACGTGTGCGACAACTGCAATGGTGAACTCATCTTAAGAGATGACGACAAGCCAGAAACAGTGCAAAAGCGTCTGAATGTTTACCATGATCAGACACAGCCATTGATTGATTATTATCAGAACAAAAACATCTTGGTAGAAGTGGACGGAACCGTTCACATGGAAGATGTTTTTGCAGCAATTGTTGAGATTTTAGGAGCTTAAATTATGCCGATTACAATAAAATCTGCAAGAGAAATTGAATTAATGGCAGAGGCGGGGCGCATTTTGGAGATTGTTCATGATGAAATGGAAAAAGCGCTTAGGCCTGGAATGTCAACACTTGAAATTGACAGGTTGGGAGAAGAAGTGATTCGCAGCTACGGGTGCGAACCTTCTTTCCTGAATTATAATGGATATCCGGCTTCTGTCTGTGTGTCTGTGAACGAAGAAGTGGTTCATGGAATTCCAAGTGCCAATCGCATTTTGAAAGAAGGCGATATCGTGGGGTTGGATGCAGGAGTCATATATAAGGGATATCATTCCGATGCGGCAAGAACGCATGCAGTCGGAGAAATCAGTCAGCAGGCAAAGGATCTTATCAGAGTCACCAGAGAATGCTTCTTTGAAGGAATAAAATTTGCAAAAGAAGGCAATTACTTATTTGAAATTTCGTCGGCAATTGACAAACATGCAAAAAAACACGGATATGGTGTAGTCAGAGATTTGTGTGGACACGGCATCGGTGCACATTTGCATGAAGCGCCGGAAATTCCAAATTATGAGATGAACAGAAGAGGTGTCAAGCTTCGCAAGGGAATGACACTGGCCATAGAGCCTATGATTAACATAGGAACATGGCAAGTAGACTGGCTAGATGATGATTGGACAGTAGTAACTAGAGATGGTTCCTTGTCAGCGCATTATGAAAATACCGTGCTAATTACAGAAGGCGAACCAAGACTTCTGACTTTAACAAAGTAAGAAGGGAAATGTTATGGATAGAATAGAAATCGGAATGTTAGCAAAGTCCAAAGCAGGACATGATAAAGACAGCATCTATGTAATTATTAATATAGAAGAAACGCATGTCTATCTTGCCGATGGAAGAATAAGAACGCTTGCAAATCCGAAAAAAAAGAAAATGAAACATATACAGGTTATTCGCCAAAAACACGTGATAGACGGAATAGATGACGTAGGAATAAAACGAATCATAAAAGTATTTGGCAAGGAAATGGAAGGAGAGTAAAAGATGTCAAAAGCTGATGTAATTGAAATCGAAGGGAAAGTAGTGGAAAAGCTTCCAAACGCAATGTTTAAAGTAGAACTTGAAAATGGTCATCAGGTACTTGCTCACATTAGTGGGAAATTGCGTACAAACTTTATTAAAATCTTACCGGGAGATACGGTAACGTTGGAATTATCCCCTTATGATTTATCAAAAGGAAGAATTACTTGGAGAGATAAATAAATTTTATCAAAAAGTGCAAAAAATGTATTGACTTTAAAAACGTGCTGATATATACTATATAAGCACGTTTTTGTGTATTTTTAGTGTGCAAAAAATTATGAGTTGCAAGTTTGCACCGGAAAAATGTGCAAGAAACAAGAGGCAAAGCAATGGATGAAAGGAGGATTTGACGTGAAGGTTAGATCATCAGTAAAACCAATTTGCGAAAAATGCAAAATCATTAAAAGAAAAGGAAGCATCAGAGTAATCTGTGAAAATCCGAAACACAAACAAAGACAGGGCTAATAGGCGTTGTCACATTCGTGCGTATACGCATGAAACAAATTAGGCGGCTGTAGTACACACATGATGTGAATGTACTATTAATATACAAGGAGACGTAAATCCTCAGTGTATATTGCTTATAATACTCGGTGTCATTTCCGAGAAAGGCTGTAGTATCTAGCAGCTGGGTATAGAGATGTACCCCAATTTGAGACAATATTAACCCAAAAAAAGAAAATGGAGGAAAAATTACATGGCTCGTATTGCTGGTGTAGACTTACCAAGAGATAAGCGCGTAGAGATCGGTTTGACATACATCTACGGTATCGGAAGAGTAAGTGCAACAAACATTTTAAAGGATGCTGGAGTAAATCCAGATACTCGTTGTAGAGATTTGACAGACGATGAAGTAAAAGCTATCAGCGCTGTTATCGACGAGAACTATCAGGTGGAAGGTGATCTTCGTAGAGAAATCGCTCTTAACATCAAGAGATTACAGGAAATTGGATGCTATAGAGGTATCCGTCATAGAAAAGGACTTCCAGTTCGTGGTCAGAAGACTAAGACAAACGCTAGAACAAGAAAAGGTCCTAAGAGAACCGTTGCAGGTAAGAAGAAATAAGAATAAAAAGAAAGTAGGTTAGTTTAGATATGGCTAAGAAAGTTACAAAGAAAGTGACAAAGAAACGTGTCAAGAAAAACGTTGAACGAGGACAAGCACACATTCAGTCATCTTTTAACAACACAATTGTTACATTGACAGATGCTCAGGGTAACGCTTTATCATGGGCAAGTGCTGGTGGTCTGGGATTTAGAGGTTCAAGAAAATCTACTCCTTATGCAGCACAGATGGCAGCTGAAACAGCAGCTAAAGCAGCATTGGTACATGGTTTGAAATCAGTAGACGTTATGGTAAAAGGTCCTGGTTCAGGACGTGAAGCAGCAATCCGTGCTCTTCAGGCATGTGGTATTGATGTAACAAGTATTACAGATGTTACTCCAGTTCCACACAACGGATGTCGTCCACCAAAACGTAGAAGAGTGTAATCTAATAGGAGGAGAACGAAGATGGCAGTAAATAGAACTCCGGTTCTTAAAAGATGTAGATCCCTTGGTATGGATCCAATCTATTTAGGAATCGATAAAAAATCTAACAGACAATCAAAAAGAGCAAATAAGAAAATGAGCGAGTATGGTCTTCAGTTACGTGAAAAACAGAAAGCGAAATTCATCTATGGTGTATTAGAAAAACCATTTAGAAACTATTTTGCAAAAGCTTCTAAGATGAACGGTATGACAGGTGACAACCTTATGATTCTTTTGGAATCAAGATTGGATAATGTTGTATTCCGTATGGGTCTTGCTAGAACAAGAAAAGAAGCTAGACAGATCGTTGACCACAAACACATTATGGTTAACGGAAGCCAAGTAAACATCCCATCTTACTTAGTAAAAGCTGGCGATGTAATTGAAATCAAAGAAAAACACAAAGGTTCACAGAGATACAAAGATATCTTGGAAGTAACCGGTGGAAGATTAGTACCGGAATGGTTAGATGTTGATCAGGAAGCATTAAAAGGTACTGTAAAAGAACTTCCGGCAAGAGAAGTTATCGATGTTCCTGTAGACGAAATGTTAATCGTCGAATTATATTCTAAATAATAGTTTGACATTTTAACACCTAAAAACCCAAAAGGAGGGGCATATAGTGTTTGATTTTAATAAACCAAATATTGAAATTACTGAGATTTCAGAAGATAAGAAATATGGAAAGTTTGTTGTAGAGCCTTTGGAAAGAGGTTATGGTACAACACTTGGTAACTCTCTTAGAAGAATTATGCTTTCTTCATTGCCGGGAGCTGCAATCAGCCAGGTGAAAATCGACGGTGTATTGCATGAATTTAGCTCTATCCCGGGAGTAAAAGAAGATGTTACTGAGATTATCATGAATTTAAAATCATTGGCTAACAAGAATACTTCAGATACAGATGAGCCTAAGACAGCTTATATTGAATTTGAAGGAGAAGGTGTTGTTACTGCAGGAGATATTCAGGTAGATCCTGATATTGAAATCATGAATCCGGAAACAGTTATCGCAACATTGAACGGTGGAGCAGATAGCATGTTATATATGGAACTTACTATCACAAAAGGTAGAGGTTATATAAGTGCAGATAAGAACAAGAGAGATGACTTGCCAATCGGCGTTATCCCGATTGATTCTATCTACACACCGGTAGAACGTGTAAATCTTACTGTAGAAAATACACGTGTTGGTCAGATTACAGACTTTGATAAGTTGACATTAGACGTATTCACAAACGGAACTTTAGTTCCGGATGAAGCTGTCAGCTTGGCTGCAAAAGTTTTGAATGAACACTTGAAATTGTTCATCGACTTGTCTGAAGTTGCTCAGGCAGCAGAAGTTATGATCGAAAAAGAAGACGATGAAAAGGAAAAAGTGCTTGAAATGAGCATTGATGAATTGGAATTGTCTGTTCGTTCATACAACTGTTTGAAGAGAGCAGGAATCAATACTGTAGAAGAATTGACTAACAGAACTCCTGAAGATATGATGAAAGTTCGTAACTTAGGACGCAAATCTTTAGAAGAAGTATTGGCTAAATTAAAAGAACTTGGCTTGGAACTCAGCCAAGGCGAAGAGTAATTCGATTAATAAGCCCGATGAGCATAATCGGAGCACATGGCTAGTAAGCCCGAAGAAGCATAACCACGTGTAAAAAATGGAGGAAAAGAAAAATGGCAAAGTATAGAAAACTTGGCAGAACAGCAAGCCAGAGAAAGGCTTTAATCAGAAATCAGGTAACAGCATTACTTAACAATGGTAAAATCGTTACTACAGAAGCAAAAGCGAAAGAAATCCGCAAAGTAGCAGAAGGTCTTATCGCTATGGCTATCAAAGAAAAAGATAACTTCGAAGAAGTTACAGTTACAGCAAAAGTTGCTCGTAAAGACAAAGATGGTAAGAGAGTAAAAGAAGTTGTAGACGGAAAGAAAGTAACTGTTTACGATGAAGTTGAAAAAACCATCAAAAAAGATAAAGCTTCAAGATTACATGCAAGAAGAGAAATGTTAAAAGTTCTCTATCCTGTAGTAGAAGTAAAAGACGGCAAGAAGAGAAATGCAAAGGAAGTTGATTTGGTTGCAAAATTGTTTGACGAAATCGCTCCTAAGTATGCAAACAGCAAACACGTTGGTGGTTACACAAGAATCGTAAAAATCGGTTTGCGTAAAGGTGATGCCGCTATGGAAGTTCTTCTTGAACTTGTTTAAGAAAAATATTAAAAGAGTTTCGCAAGAAACTCTTTTTTTATTTCTCAAATATGTGTATAATAGAGATTGGTATATATTAGTAATACATAGAGGAGTGAAAAACATGAGAATTATTAAAACCGCAGATTATAATGCAATGAGTAGAACAGCAGCTAATATTATCGCAGCACAGATGATTTTAAAACCAAACAGCGTGTTGGGATTAGCAACAGGTTCATCGCCGATTGGAACATATAAAGAACTGATTAAAAAATGTGCAGAAGGAGATATTGATTTTTCTGACATTACAACAGTAAACTTGGATGAGTACAGAGGTTTACCAAGAACAAACGATCAAAGCTATTACTATTTTATGAACGACAATTTGTTTAACCATGTAAATATTGACAAAGCAAGAACTCACGTGCCAAATGGGGAAGTGGAAGATGCAGAAGAAGAGTGTGGAAATTACGAAGCGTTAATCAAAGAATTGGGCGGCGTGGATTTACAGCTTCTTGGTCTTGGTCACAATGGACATATCGGATTTAACGAGCCAGCAGATGAGTTTGATAAGGTAACACACTGTGTAGACTTGCAGGAAAGCACCATCGAAGCAAACAAGAGATTTTTCGCTTCTATTGATGATGTTCCGCGTCAGGCTTATACTATGGGAATCGGAACCATTATGGCAGCAAAGAAGATTGTAGTGGTTGTAAGCGGTGCCGACAAAGCAGGAATTGTAAAAAAAGCATTTACAGGCCCTGTTACACCTAGCGTTCCGGCATCCATCTTGCAGATGCATCCAGATGTAACTGTTGTGTGTGATGCGGCAGCATATGCAGAACTTGAAAAATAGTTGACAAACAAGGGGAAATCAGTTAAGATTTCGTTATTGAAATAAGAGAAGGCTATGAAGAGAACAAGTAGTAATTACAGGTAACTTACAGAAAATTGCCGGTTGATGAGAGGCGTTAAGTGATGGTGATTGTGAATACATCTTGGAGCTTTGCACCGAACGCGTTGACAAGTAGGATGCAACGGGTAGCACACGTTACTGTGCGAAGTAGTTAATACTTCTTAAGGTATATAATGTGAGTTATATGCGAATAAAGGTGGTAACACGAGATGATTCCTCGTCCTTTTTGGGACGAGGATTTTTTTATTCCAACAGGAGAAAAGGAGAAAGAAAATGGGAATTTATGAAGAATTGCAAGCAAGAGGATTGATTGCACAAGTGACAGATGAAGAAGGAATCAGAGAATTAGTCAATAATGGGAAAGCGACATTTTACATTGGGTTTGACCCAACTGCAGATAGTCTTCACGTAGGACACTTTATGGCACTTTGCTTAATGAAGCGTCTTCAGATGGCAGGAAACAAGCCAATCGCCTTGATCGGTGGCGGAACAGCTATGATTGGGGATCCTTCAGGAAGAAGTGATATGCGCCAGATGATGACAGAAGAGACCATTCAGCACAACTGTGAATGTTTCAAAAAACAGATGAGCAAATTTATTGATTTTTCTGAAGGAAAAGCCTTGATGGTAAATAACGCAGATTGGTTAATGGATTTAAACTACATTGATGTGCTTCGTGAAGTGGGTGCACATTTTAGTGTTAACAGAATGCTTACAGCAGAATGTTACAAACAGAGAATGGAAAAGGGACTTAGCTTCCTTGAATTTAACTATATGATTATGCAGAGCTATGACTTCTATGCATTGTATCAAAAATATGGTTGTAATTTACAGTTTGGTGGGGATGACCAATGGAGCAATATGCTCGGTGGTACAGAGCTTATTCGCCGTAAATTAGGAAAAGATGCAAGTGCTATGACAATTACCCTGCTTCTTAATTCAGAAGGCAAGAAGATGGGTAAAACACAGTCTGGAGCAGTATGGCTTGACCCGAATAAGACATCACCATTTGAATTTTACCAATACTGGAGAAATGTGGCAGATGCGGACGTATTAAAATGTATCCGTATGCTTACCTTCCTTCCGTTAGAAGAAATTGACAAGATGGATGCATGGGAAGGAAGCCAACTTAATCAGGCGAAAGAAATTCTTGCATATGAACTTACTAAATTAGTACATGGTGAAGAAGAAGCCGTAAAAGCACAGGAAAGTGCACGAGCACTCTTTAGTAGCGGTGCGGCTGCAAATATGCCTACAGCAGAACTTGTAGACGAAGATTTTGTAGATGGATCCATTGATATTTTGACCATGCTTGTAAAGAGTGGTCTTGTACCGTCAAAATCAGAAGCAAGACGTGCAGTAGAACAGGGTGGCGTTGCAGTAGATGGTGAAAAGGTGGCAGATATTAGAGCTACATTTGCAAAAGCGGACATTCCGGAAGAAGGTCTTGTACTTCGAAGAGGAAAGAAAAATTTCCGAAAAGTAATCTTATCTAAATAATTGAAAATGGGAGGCACAATTATGAAAATAGGTACAACAAAGGAATTGAAAAATCACGAATATCGAGTAGGTCTTACGCCTGATAATGTAATGGCTTATGTTGCAGATGGGCACACTGTTTATGTGGAAACGCATGCTGGAGAAGGTGCTGGTTTTACAGATGAAATGTATAAAGAAGCAGGAGCCATTATTATGGATACTCCGGCAGAAGTATTTGCAATCGCAGATATGATCGTAAAAGTAAAAGAACCAGAAAAATGCGAATGGGACTATTTTAGAGAAGGACAGATTCTTTACACATATCTTCATTTGGCGCCAAATCCGGAATTGACAGAGGAATTGATGAAGAAAGGCGTGAAAGCGGTAGCATTTGAAACAATCACAGATGCACAGGGAAATCTTCCATGTCTTCGTCCGATGAGCCAGATTGCAGGGAAACTTAGCATCCAAGAAGGCGCAAAGTATTTGGAACGCAGCTTTGAAGGACGCGGTATGTTACTTGGCGGAGTTCCAGGGGTAGAACGTGGAAAAATCACGATTATAGGTGCGGGTATTGCAGGTCTTAATGCTGCAAAGGTGGCAGTTGGTATCGGCGCACAGGTTACAATCTTAGATGTTAATTTAGATAGATTGGCTTATATAGAAGACATCTTTGGAAATGCAGTAACGACTCTTTATAGCACAGAAGCGAATATCAGAAAATGTCTTGCAGAAGCGGATTTGGTAATTGGTTCCGTATTAATTCCAGGGGCAAAGACACCGAAGTTGGTTCGAAAAGAACATTTGAAACTGATGAAAAAAGGTTCGGTTATTGTAGATATCGCAATCGATCAAGGTGGATGCTGTGAATCATCACATGTAACAACCCATGCTAATCCAATTTATGTAGAAGAGGGTGTAGTACATTACTGCGTAGGAAACATGCCGGGAGCAGTGCCTTACACATCTACCATTGCATTGGCAAATACAACATTGAAATACGGAAGAATGATTGCAAATTTCGGTTTGGAAGAAGCAGTGAAAAAAGATGCAGGGCTTGCAAATGGTGTTAACACATATGCAGGAAAATGTACTAACAAAGGTGTTGCTGATAGTTTGAATTTAGAGTATACACATTTGAAAGAACTTGTATAATAAAAGAAAAATGAAAAGGATTGTGTTTTGAGAGAAACACAATCCTTTTGTTTGAAAAACAAAGAAAAACATAAAAATAGGGGTTGACAGAACCGAGCCATTATCATATAATAATTGGGCGTGAGTGCGTAAGAAACAGTTTGCACCAAAGCCCCGGAGTAAACTGATTCCAATAAAAACAATGATTAATGACAATGATTTAGGAGGAAAACCAATGAAAACTTACATGGCTAATCCAGATAAGATTGAAAGAAAATGGTATGTAGTTGACGCTGAAGGATGCACACTTGGACGTTTGTCATCTGAAGTAGCAAAAGTTTTAAGAGGAAAAAATAAACCAGTATATACACCACACATCGACACAGGTGATTACGTAATCGTAATCAACGCTGACAAAGTTGCTGTGACAGGTAAGAAGATGGATCAGAAGATCTACTATCATCACTCAGATTATGTAGGTGGAATGAAAGAAACTACATTAAGAGAAATGATGAACAAGAAACCAGAAAAAGTAGTTGAACTTGCTGTAAAAGGAATGCTTCCAAAAGGACCTTTAGGAAGAGCAATGATCAAAAAACTTCATGTTTACGCTGGAGCAGAGCATGCACATCAGGCTCAAAAACCAGAAGTATTGACATTTTAGTGAAAGGTTGAGAGGAGGAAATTACAGTGGCTAACGCAAAATTTTACGGAACAGGTAGAAGAAAAAAATCTATCGCAAGAGTATACTTGGTACCTGGAACAGGTAACATTACAATTAATAAAAGAAGCATTGATGAATACTTTGGATTAGAAACATTGAAAGTTGTTGTACGTCAACCATTGGTTGCTACAGAAACACTTGATAAATTCGACGTATTAGTAAACGTACATGGTGGTGGATACACAGGACAGGCTGGTGCAATCCGTCACGGTATCTCAAGAGCTTTACTTCAGGCTGACAACGATTACAGAGCAGTTCTTAAGAAAGCAGGCTTCTTGACACGTGATTCACGTATGAAAGAACGTAAGAAATACGGTCTTAAAGCAGCTCGTAGAGCACCACAGTTCTCAAAACGTTAATCAATACGTTTGGGGGAAACAAATCAAGAAATATGGACTTTGGAAAGTTTACTTTCCAGAGTCCTTTTTTGTTTGCGTTGTTATATTTTTTATAATGCAATATTTACAAAGCTTTCGAAACGTGGTAATCTAGTTATTGAAACTACGTGAATGCTAGTTTGATCCTTAAGGAGGACACATGAAGATTATAGCAGATACACCAACTTTATATTCTCCAAAAGAAGGAGAGGAAATCGGAATTAAGATTATTCCAGCGTGTACAATTATAGATAATGAAGTATATAAAGATTATGAAGATATTAGCAGTGAAGAATTTCTAGAGAAAGTAAAGGCTGGAGCAGTAGCAAGCACTTCTCAGCCGGCTATAGGTGAGATGTTGGAAATCTTCGAAGAAAGTGATGAGGAATTATTAGTACTTCCGATAGGTGACGGACTTTCCGGTACTTATCAAAATGCAGTAGGTGCAAAAAATTGTGTCGAGGATAATGAACATATTCATGTGCTTAACACAAAAACTTTAGCAGGAGCACAACGTTATCTCGTGCAGAAAGCTAGAGAATTGCAAAAACGCGGAGTTGCAATGGAAGGAATCATAAAAGAACTCAAAAAAATTATTGAAACGTCGATTTCCTTTGTGATTCCAGAAGATTTTGAATTTTTAAAACGAAGTGGAAGACTTACAGCTGTTGCTGCGAAATTAGCAAGTGTTATTAAAATTGTTCCTGTATTGACACAGACAGATGATAAGAAAAGAATTACACTGTTTGCGGTAAAGCGTTCTAAGAAGAAGGCGCTAGATGCGATTATTAAACGATTAAAAGAAACGGGTGTTAATGAAGATTACTATATTACAGTATCGCATGCCGGAATTGAAGAAGAAGCAAAGAAAATACTAGAAATTATCAAGTTGCAGTTTGGTGCTGCGAAAACAGAACTATTCGAATTGGCGCCGGCTTTAATCACACATGGAGGACCAGGGTGTGTGGTTATTCAGGCAATCCATAGATAAGGCGGTGTAAAATGATAATAGAAATTATTTTATCTATTCTCGTCGGTTATGTATTAGGTTCTATCCCATTTGCATTGGTAATTGGAAAAGTGTTTTATAAAACCGATATTCGAAATTTTGGAAGCAAGAACTTGGGTGGTGGAAATGCAGGAAGAGTGTTAGGGAAAAAAGCAGGACTTAGTGTCATGACCCTTGATATTTTAAAAGTGACATTGGCGATATTTCTCACATCCTTTTTTGAACATGCAGATATTGTAATGGTGATAGCAGGTCTATTTGCTGCAATCGGACATTGTTTTCCTATGTTTGCGAGATTCAAGGGTGGCAAGGCGGTTGCTACCATGTATGGATTTTTGTTTAGTATGGCATTATTTAGTGTATATGACCTTCGAATCTTTGTTTTTCCCTTGATTGTATTTTTGATAGTGTTATGCATTAGCAAGATTATTTCACTTTCCAGCATTTGCTCAGCACTGTTTATTACAATCTATATCGGATTGACGGATGACTCGCCAGTCATGTTGGGAGCGCTCATCATATTTACGATACTTATTATCTGGAGACATAGAAAAAATATCGAAAAGATGATACGCGGTGAAGAAAATAAAATTACTTGGCTATAGATGGAATATAAAAAACATCACACTTGAAAGTGCGATGTTTTTGTTATTATCCTATTTCTTATTCACCTTGTTCCAATGCAAGTGTTACTGTTGTAGTGTCACAAACTTCTGTTGGTCCGTAGTACTGAATTGCACCCGGATATTCAAAGCAGGTATCAACTGCCCATTCCTCACGGTGAGCTTCGAAGTATTTGAAAGGCTTTCCTTCAAGTTCTACAAGCGCTTTTTTGATTACTGGTTTGTCTTCTCCGTGTCTTCTTTCGATGTTCATCATCTTTGTAATTGGCATACCGCCTGCAACCCATTCACTTGCCGGTTTTGACAAGTTCGAGATTTTTGAAAGGTAACCGTTGTAACCGTATTGGATTAACATAAATGCGTTATATCCCAATGAGTAGCAGTAGTCTGAATCAAAGTTAGACGGGAATGCACATCTTCCTTCATATCCTAAGAAGTGATGAAGGGCATTGAATTTACCGTTGTAAGTTCCTTTTTCGCGTCTTTCTTCCAAAGCATCTTTTACAAGTGCAGAGAATAATTTTTCTGATTCAATTAAGGAAACCTGTACGTTGCCGTGAGGGTCTCTTTCTAAGAATAATTGCTGCTGGATTGTTTCTGGAAGAAGTTCGAATACAGCCATAGAGTCATCAGTCA
>JAZRCJ010000054.1:0-12405 GCA_045659705.1 Faecalimonas sp. | reverse complement strand
CATACATAAGGCCAAAGTTGTTCGAACCACACCGGATAGTACTTCGATGGCTAGCGCAGAGACACACATTGAAGTGGTTGTCAGCAACGGTGCAGAAAAGGCCGTAGTTCCAAAGTTGGTTGGCTTAAAAGTAAAGAAAGCCAAGGAAGAACTGGAAAAGGCTGGATTAAAAGCTAGTGTGAAGAAAGAATACAGCGACAGTCCGAAGGGTGAAGTTATCAGTCAGGAAGTGGATTCTGCAGAAGAAGTGGATAAGGGAACGACCATTACCTTTGTAGTAAGCAAAGGTGCAGAGCCGTTGCCAACACAGACTATTCCGACAGACTTGACAGGTAAGACCATTAACAGTGTGCGTGCAACACTTCAAAATCTTAATCTAAATGTAAAGATTATGTATGCGGAAAGTTACGAATATTATGATGGATATGTTATTTCAGTTCCTGCTTCAGGAGAAGTAGTGGAAGAAGGGACTACTGTTGAGGTTTATGTAAGTACAGGACCGGGGCCACAAACAGTCACACCGGGCGCAGGTGGAAACCAGCAAGGTGTAAATGATGGAACGGGGGCTCCACAGTCAGAATAAAACAATGGAAAAGGACTGACTATGCAAGGAAAGATAGTAAAAGGAATTGCCGGATTCTACTACGTTCACGTAGTAGAATTCGGTCTTTATGAATGTAAAGCCAAGGGGATTTTTCGAAAAGACAAGACAAAACCTTTGGTGGGAGATAATGTGGAGATTACGGTGCTTGATGAAGCGGAGAAAAAGGGGAACATCGTAGAGATTTACGAAAGACAAAACGAACTTATCCGCCCGGCAGTGGCGAATATCGACCAGGCACTGGTAGTGTTTGCGGTGACAAAACCAAAACCGCATTTTAATTTGCTGGACCGTTTTCTTGTGATGATGGAGAGCAAAGGGATCCCGGTTGTTTTATGTTTTAACAAGAAAGATATTGCAGAAGATTGTGAGATTGCAAAATTAAAAGAAATCTATGAAACAACAGGATATAAAATTGTATTTACCAGCGCAAGCAGGGAAGAAAATGTAGAGCAGGTAAAGACTCTGTTAAAAGGGAAGACAACAGCCATAGCAGGACCTTCCGGAGTGGGAAAATCTTCGTTGATAAACATCCTTCAGCCGGATGCGCAGATGGAAACGGGCAATATCAGTGAGAAGATTGAGCGAGGAAAACATACCACAAGGCATTCCCAGCTTATCTTGATTGAAGACGATACGTATATTATGGATACACCGGGATTTAGTTCCCTGTATGTAAATGAGTTTGAAAAAGAGGAATTAAAATTTTATTTTCCGGAGTTTGAACCATATGAAGGGCAATGTAAATTTATCGGATGTGACCATGTACATGAGCCGGGATGTGCGATTAAGGATGCAATGGAAAATGGCCACATTCATAAAGTTAGATACGACAACTATTTGGAAATGTACAAAGAGCTAAGTGAAAAAAGGAGATATTAGATGAAGATGATTTTGGCACCGTCTATGTTGGCGGCAGATTTTAAAGAATTAGGAAAAGAGATTCGCACCATTGAAGAAAATGGAGCGGAATATTTACATTTTGATGTTATGGATGGCGTGTTTGTGCCAAACATCTCATTTGGGATTCCGGTACTTGCTTCTATTCGTCCGGCTACAAAGATGGTGTGTGATGTACATTTGATGATTACAGAGCCGATTCGTTATGTGGAAGCATTTCAAAAGGCTGGTGCAGACCTTATTACGATTCACTTGGAAGCTTGTGAAGATGTAAATGCAACAATCGCAAAGATTAGAGAATGCAATATGAAAGTGGGAATTTCCATCTGTCCGGACACGCCGGTATCAGCCCTTGAGCCGTACGTAGATAAGGTGGATATGATACTTATTATGTCTGTTCACCCGGGATTTGGTGGTCAATCCTTTATCCCGACCAGCTTGGATAAGATTCGTGAGACAAAAGCAATGCTTGAAGAAAAAGGGCTTAATGTAGACATCCAGGTAGATGGTGGAATCGGAGCTGGCAATGTAGAAGAAGTAGTAAAAGCAGGGGCAAACATCATCGTGGCAGGATCTTCCGTGTTTAAGAATGACATAGGAGCCAACACACGAGAATTATTGGAGATTATGAGACGTTATGAATAAACGCGCAGTCATTGTTAGCGGTGGAACCATTGATGGGGCATTTGCATTAAGTGTGATTGAAAAGTTGGCGCCAGAGTATGTCATTGGTGCTGATAGAGGACTTTCTTTCTTGCACGAGAATCAGATCATGCCAACACATATCGTGGGCGATTTTGATAGTGGAGAGAAAGAAGTGGTGGAGTATTATCGAAATCACACGTCTGTGCCCATACAGGAATTTAATCCCATTAAAGATGCGACGGACACCGAGATAGCCCTTCGGCTGGCTATCGAACTAGGAGCAAAAGAAGTATGGCTTTTGGGGGCAACAGGTACAAGAGTTGACCATGTTCTCGGAAATATACAGATTTTAAAAGTTGCGCATGATGCAGGTGTGAAAGCGTACATTGTTGACAAGTACAATAAAATATCACTCATAGAAAAAGAATTGCGGCTAAAAAAAGAAGATGCTTTTGGAACTTATTTTTCTGTGTTTCCGCTGGGCGGGGAAGTGAAGCATTTCAAGATAGAAGGCGCTTTTTATCCGCTTCATGACCATACACTCACGTCTTATGACAGTTTGTGTGTGAGTAATCAGATCGTGGGAGAATTGCAGATTACATTTCCGGAAGGACTTGTTGTTTTTATAGAAAGTCGGGATTAATAAAAGAAATCCAAGAATGACGGGAGGATTTTTTGTGGACAATTTATTTGCCAATCATACTTTAACAATTGGAGAGGAAAAAGATACACCATTTCGTAACGATATAGGCGTGTACCAGGATGGAACAACGCCGATGTATCGCGATGTAGACGGTAGTCTATGGGCTATGAGCGGTCATTCCCATATGGGACATATCGGGATGTTTAAAGGGACGACATTAGATGATATGAAAGAAGTGTACCCGATTGAGACAAATTTCTGTGTCGGACATGCAGAATACGCATTTTCAGGCATTCGCTATCCGGAAGGAGTGAAACCAAGAGGGAGTATTTGGCCGTTTGGATTATACATCTGTCCTAATACTCATCGTTTCTTCTGTTTTTTTCACAACGAATCTGGCTGGAATGGCAAAGGGACGGCATATGATGCGTTGGGACCTTGTGAGGTGCCGCATTACGATTCGGACTTCCGTCATATTGGCTTGATGCATTCTAATGATGAGGGGAAAACATGGAGCTTTGATCGATGGGTACTTACAGCAGAGAACGTATGCTTTACAGAAATGTATAATCCGGGTGCAGGAAACGCATTAGGACAAAAGGCTGGGATGGTCAGCCTTGGTAGCGGTGACTTCTCTCTTTATGTGGAGCCGGATGGAGAGTATATGTACCTGTTCTACAATATTATTTATGTGGATACCAATGAAGGCTGTTGGAAGAGATGTGACACTTATGTAGCGCGTACTAGAAAGCGTACAGATGGAATCATGGGTGACTTTGTGAAATATTATGAGGGAGCATTCTGCGAGCCTGGCAATCTTGGGAAAGAAAGCCCGATTGTAGAAAACTCGTGGCATGCAAGAGTCGTTTATTCCAAGAAATATAGTACTTATCTTTTGACATCATCACCAATTAATTTTGGAAATAATGCGCAACTTGTTGCAGATGTTATGGAAGTGCGTTCTAGCAAAGATATGCTTATATGGAGTGAGCCGGCTATGGTAGAGTATGAAGGAAAACCGTTCGGCAATCACTATATGGCTATGGTGTCCGATGATGTCGATGAACAACCGAATGTGATTAAAGGCGATAAATTATCTATTTTAACCAACCATAACGGAACAAATGTAATGCGTTATATGGCAAAAATCAATTAGAAAATGCAAATTTACTTTTGAGTCATTTCGTGGTATAGTAAAACGAAAACAGGCTTGTAGAATTAAGGCTTTTTAGCAAAGGAGAAAGATATATGAAATTGGGCATAGTGGGCCTTCCGAATGTAGGGAAGAGTACCTTATTTAACTCATTAACTAAAGCAGGAGCAGAATCGGCAAACTATCCATTCTGTACGATTGACCCGAATGTAGGTGTTGTAACCGTGCCGGATGAGAGATTGGACGTTCTTGGCAAAATGTATAACACGAAGAAAATCGTGCCTGCAGCCATTGAATTTGTAGATATTGCAGGATTGGTAAAAGGTGCATCTAAAGGAGAAGGTCTTGGAAATCAGTTCCTTGCCAATATCCGTGAAGTTGATGCCATTGTACATGTGGTAAGATGTTTTGAGGACAGCAATATTGTTCACGTAGACGGTAGCATTGCACCGCTTCGAGACATTGAAACGATTAATTTAGAACTTATTTTCTCAGATATTGAAATTTTGGAGAGAAGAATTGCAAAGGCAGTAAAAGTGGCTCGTAATGACAAAGCAGTTGCAAAAGAATTAGAACTTCTTGAGAGAATCAAAGCACATTTAGAAGAAGACAATATGGCAAGAAGTTTTGAAGTCAGTGATGAAGATGAACTGGCACTTCTTGAAAGCTATAATCTTCTTACTTACAAGCCGGTTATCTTTGCGGCTAATGTATCAGAAGATGAGCTTATGGACGATGCAGCATCAAACGAAGGCGTGCAGGCAGTTCGTGCATTTGCACAAAAAGAAAACTGCGAAGTGTTTGTGGTATGTGCGCAGATTGAGCAGGAAATTGCTGAGTTAGACGACGATGAAAAGAAGATGTTTTTAGAGGACCTTGGACTTTCAGAATCTGGCTTGGAAAAATTAATCAAAGCAAGTTATAGTCTTCTTGGTCTTATCAGTTATCTGACTGCAGGAGAGCCGGAAGTTCGTGCATGGACTATTAAAAAGGGAACAAAAGCACCACAGGCGGCAGGTAAAATTCATTCTGATTTTGAACGTGGATTTATCCGTGCAGAAATCGTAAGCTATGATGATTTGATGGATTGCGGTACTTACACTGCAGCAAAGGAAAAAGGACTTGTGCGTCTAGAAGGAAAAGAATATGTAGTACAGGATGGAGACATCATTCTCTTCCGATTTAATGTATAGTGAGGATGCGCTATGACAAAGACAATTAATTTCCCGAACCTGGGAATTCATTTGGAAAATGTAGGCCAAAGTATTTCTGTTTTTGGATTTGAAATTGCGTACTATGGAATGATTATTGGACTTGGAATACTTTCCGGAGTTGCAATAGCTGTCTATGAAGCAAAGCGTACAAAGCAAAACACGGAAACCTATTTTGACCTTGCCTTATATGCAGTCATTTGCTCGATTATAGGTGCTCGTATCTATTATGTGGTTTTCTCTTGGGATATATATAAAGATGACCTTTTAAGTATCTTTAATTTGCGAGAAGGTGGTCTTGCTATATATGGAGGAGTAATAGCTGCGGTGATTACCACCTATGTATTTGGAAGGGTGAAAAAGATATCCTTTGGCACCTTGGCAGATACAGCGGGACTAGGACTTATCCTTGGACAGATTATCGGTCGTTGGGGGAATTTCTTTAATAGAGAAGCATTTGGAGAATACACCAACAACCTGCTTGCTATGCAGCTTCCGATAAATGCAGTAAGAAGTAGCGATGTGACGGATTTGATGCGGGAACATATGGAAGTGATAGATGGAATAAGTTATATACAGGTTCATCCAACCTTCCTTTACGAATCCCTTTGGAATCTGGCTGTGTTAATAGGATTGTTGATCTGGAGAAAACACAAGAAATTTGAAGGCGAAATATTTTTATTATATTTACTCGGTTATGGAGCAGGAAGAGCGTGGATAGAAGCTCTTAGAACGGATCAGTTATGGATACCGGGAACAGAAATTGCAGTGTCTCAGGTACTTGCCATGGTATTAATAGTTGTGGCGATAATAGGGATTGTATTAGGAAGAATAAAGGCAAAAAGAAAGCTTGCGAGAGATTAAATGGCTCTAAAATAAATATTGGGGGATAAACCCTTACAGTGGATTCCAGCTATGGCACCGTAGTCTGGAATCTTTTTTTGTGCATCTGCAATCTTTTTGTGTTTTGTTATATCTTGCTTTTCATAAAAGCGTTTGTCAAAAACTTGTCTGAACAATCACGATTTTAACCTTTATGATACGCGCAAAACACAGAGTTCAAAATTGTGGAAAGTCTAAGTGGCTACCTTTGGAAATGTAATATAGCAATCGAAAATGCAAACTCGCTAACGCTCAAACAGTGCACTTCGATTGCTCATTTTCCAAAGATAGCCACAAGGCTTTCCATACAATCTTTCAAAGGTTTCTTGCGTAGCATAAAGGTTAAAATCGTGGTTGTGAGTTGTTTTTGACAAATGTAATAACTTCTTGAAAAGCAAGATGTTAGAAAACACAAAAGATGAAGCCAGCAAAAAGAAAGGATTCCAGACTACGGTGCCATAGCTGGAATCCACTGTAAGGGTATGCCCCAATATTTATTTAATAAATCCAAAGCAGTTTAAGATTACGATAAGTGTAAGTATCGGCACAACTACAGTGATTACAATCTTGTTGTATAAGCTTAGTTTCTTGCCGCCACCTTTCATCAGTTCTTCTTCGTAACCTTTAAAGCCCCATACCTTCACGCAATAAAGGGTTGTTAAAAGACAGCCAAGTGGTAATAGTACATAACCAGAAAGAACGTCCGCCCAGTCGTAAATGTTGTAGTAGATGATACCGTCACCAAATGACCACCAAGGCATCTTGATATGGCTAAGAAGTCCGGAGCCTTGGCTTAAAGAACACAATACGCCACCGGCAAAAATTATGATTGCTGTGATAACAGTTGCTTTTCTGTGAGAAATCTTTGCTTTTTCTTCCACACATTTTACTGGGATTTCCAAAATTGTAAAGTACGTAGAAAGTACTGCGAAAATCAGTGCTGTAAAGAAAAAGAAACCAATAAATCTTCCGCCAGGGAATTTTCCGAAAATATCTGTCATGGCAAGGAAGATAAGAGAAGGTCCTGCAGTCATCGTAGAACCTGCACCTACAACAGAAGGAATAATTACAAATCCAGCTGTTAAAGCTACAGTAGTATCACAGATGGTAACCCACATAGAATCCTTGCGAATGTTGTTTTTGTCTGATACACTTGCACCTAATGTGGTGAAGATAGCCCAACCAATACCAACAGAGAACATAACCTGCATACAAGCATCTGCAAAAGCTTTCCAAGTAAATTTAGAAAAATCAGGAACCAGATAGTATTTCAAACCGTCAATTGCACCAGGTGAAATAAAGAGTGCCCAAATACCACAACCTATCAAAAGGACAAAAAGTAGTGGCATGATAACCTTGGTTACCTTTTCTACTAATTGTGTAATACCGAAAGATAATAAAACAACGGTAATAAGCATCAAAACTCCAGCGTAGATAAGTGGCTGAATCGGTTCGGATATGAACGTGTTGTAATAAGTAGCACTGTCCGGTCCAAAGCTAGAACCGATTAAAAAGTCAATGGCGTATTTCAATACGTAACCGCTGACGATGATATAGTACATATCGATAAGAATCGTACAGATTACATTTACCACGCCGACGAATTTCCATTTTTTATTTACGACGCCATAAGCATCGATACAGTTCGTTTTTGCACGACGACCAACGGCCGTTTCCATCTCAACAACTGTGTGTCCAAGTAAAATACATAAAACGATATAGACGGCTACAAAAGCACCCCCGCCTCCGCCGTATGCAAGATACGGGAATTTCCAAATGTTACCCAATCCGATAGCGGCACCTGCCGCGACCATAATATAACCAAAACGCGAACCGAAGCTCGCCTTATTTCCTTCGTTACTCATAAATTGCCTCCCTTAAATTTTTAATCTTCTTTGATTTTTGCTTTTAGCAGTTCCAAAAGGAGATGCTCTTCTTCATAGATGCGTGATACTCGAAACTTCTTTGAAATAGTATAAGTTAAATCACTATCATATACATCTGCAAAAAAAGCAGTTGCATCTTTGAAGTTGTTGATGTCTTTTCGCTTTGTACCTTCTGCTTTCACAAGCATATGGCCTTGAAAACGAATAGAACTTCTTGTGAGTTGTACCAATGATAAGTCTAAAACCTTATAGAAAATATATTCGTCTCCAGCACGTTGGCTTGGTGTGGGATAATAGATGTAAATATCGTCCCCATTCACGAAAATGCGATAACAAGCATTTCTGTACATATCGTATACAATCGATAAAGAAATAGTGAAGATTGCAAACACAAGAACCGTTAAAAGTGAAATATTACGATCGAGTACAAATTCGCAAAGCAAAGCACTTGCAATGATTGCGAGTATGTCTACAATAATAATTCCTTTTAAGAAGGTCTGTCTTGCTGTTAGTATACGACGGTATTGTCTTAATTCCATATGTATCCCTTCTTTCTGTGAAAATATTAACAAGAACATTATACTACAAAAACAGGAAAAAAACACCTATTATATAAAAAATATATAAATTTTTTGAAAATATCAATATGTATCTATAAAGGAACAAAGAAATACTAGATTTCACACACATTGCGTTGTATAATAAAGACAATATGTGAAAGAAAAAAGGAGGACAAAAACCAATGGCTAGAAAAATGAAGACTATGGACGGAAATCATGCAGCAGCTCATGCGTCATACGCGTTTACAGATGTTGCAGCGATTTACCCGATTACACCATCATCTGTTATGGCCGAAGCAACAGATGAATGGGCTACACAGGGACGTACTAATATTTTTGGACAACCGGTGCAGGTAACAGAAATGCAGTCAGAAGCAGGGGCAGCAGGTACCGTTCACGGTTCCTTGGCAGCAGGTGCGTTGACAACGACATATACCGCATCTCAGGGATTGCTTTTGATGATTCCGAATTTGTATAAAATAGCAGGAGAGCAGTTGCCAGGTGTGTTTAACGTATCCGCACGTGCACTTGCAAGCCATGCGTTATCTATTTTTGGAGATCACTCTGACGTATATGCTTGTCGTCAGACAGGTTGTGCGATGCTTTGTGAATCAAGCGTACAAGAAGTTATGGACTTAACTCCGGTAGCACATCTTGCAGCTATCAAAGGAAAGATTCCATTTATTAATTTCTTTGACGGTTTCCGTACATCTCATGAAATTCAAAAAATCGAAACATGGGATTATGAAGATTTGAAAGATATGGCAGATATGGATGCTATTGATGCTTTCAGACAGAACGCATTAAATCCAAATCATCCTTGTCAGAGAGGTTCGGCTCAAAATCCGGACATCTTCTTCCAGGCAAGAGAAGCATGTAATCCATTTTATGATGCATTGCCGGCAATCGTACAGGAATACATGGACAAAGTAAATGAAAAGATCGGAACAAACTATAAGTTATTTAACTATCACGGTGCAGAAGATGCAGAACACGTAATTATCGCTATGGGTTCTGTATGTGATACCATCGATGAAACAGTTGATTATTTAGTTGCAGCAGGAAAGAAGGTTGGTGTTGTAAAGGTTCGTCTTTACAGACCATTTAGCGCACAGGCACTTATCGATGCAATTCCTGAAACTGTAAAACAAATCAGCGTATTAGACAGAACAAAAGAACCAGGAGCTCTTGGTGAACCATTATACTTGGATGTAGTTGCAGCATTAAAAGGAACAAAATTTGATGCCGTACCTGTATTTACAGGACGTTATGGATTGGGTTCAAAAGATACTACACCGGCACAGATTGTTGCAGTATATGAAAACACAGAAAAACAGAAATTTACAATTGGTATTGTAGATGATGTTACAAATCTTTCCTTAGAAGTGGGAGCACCACTTGTTACAACACCAGAAGGAACAATTAACTGTAAATTCTGGGGACTTGGTGCTGACGGTACTGTAGGTGCTAACAAAAACTCTATCAAGATTATCGGCGATAACACAGATATGTATGCACAGGCTTACTTTGATTATGACTCAAAGAAATCCGGTGGTGTTACAATGTCTCACCTTCGTTTTGGTAAGAAACCGATTAAGTCTACCTACTTGATTAAACAGGCAAACTTTGTTGCTTGTCATAACCCATCCTATATTAACAAATATAACATGGTTCAGGAATTAGTAGACGGAGGAACATTCCTTCTTAACTGTTCTTGGGATATGGAAGGTTTGGAAGCTCACTTGCCAGGACAAGTAAAAGCATTTATCGCAAATCATGATATTAAATTCTATACTATCGACGGTATTAAGATTGGTAAAGAAATCGGACTTGGTGGACGTATCAACACAGTCCTTCAGTCAGCATTCTTTAAACTTGCAAACATCATTCCGGAAGAGGAAGCAATCGCACTTATGAAAGCAGCTGCAAAAGCTTCTTATGGTAAGAAAGGTGATGCAATCGTACAGATGAACTACGATGCAATCGACGCAGGTGCACAACAAATCGTGAAGATTGAAGTTCCGGATGCTTGGAAAGATGCAGCAGCAGAAGAATTATTTACACCGGAAGTAAAAGGTGGAAGAAAAGAAGTTGTAGATTTCGTTAAGAATATTCAGGCAAAAGTAAATGCACAAGAAGGAAATACACTTCCTGTATCTGCATTTAACGATTATGTAGATGGTACAACACCATCAGGAACATCTGCATACGAAAAACGTGGTATTGCAGTAGATATCCCAGTATGGGTACCAGAAAATTGTATCCAGTGTAACCGCTGTGCATATGTATGTCCACACGCTGTTATTCGTCCAATCGCTTTAACAGAAGAGGAAGCAGCAAATGCACCGGAAGGACTTGCAACACTTGATATGATTGGTATGCCTGGTATGAAATTCTCCATGACAGTATCTGCTTACGATTGTACAGGCTGTGGTTCTTGTGCAAATGTATGTCCTGGTAAGAAGGGCGAAAAAGCACTTGTTATGAAGAATATGGAAGAAAATGCAGGCTCACAAGATTACTTTGATTACGGACGTGAAATTCCTGTAAAACCAGAAGTAGTTGCAAAATTCAAAGAGACAACTGTAAAAGGTAGTCAGTTCAAACAACCACTCCTTGAATTCTCAGGAGCATGTGCGGGTTGTGGTGAAACACCTTATGCAAAACTTATTACACAGTTATTCGGTGACAGAATGTATATTGCAAACGCAACAGGTTGTTCATCAATCTGGGGTAACTCTTCACCGTCTACACCATATACAGTAAACGAAAAAGGCCAAGGTCCTGCATGGGCTAACTCTTTATTCGAAGACAATGCTGAATTTGGTTACGGTATGTTACTTGCTCAGAAAGCACTTCGTAACGGTTTGAAAGCGAAAGTAGAAGAAATCGCTGAAAACGGTGATAATGAAGCAGTAGTTGCAGCAGCAAAAGAATGGTTAGATACATTTAACTGTGGTGCAACAAATGGTGCAGCAACAGATAAATTAGTTGCAGCTTTAGAAGCTTGCGACTGTGGTTGTGAAAGAAAAGCATATCTGCTTAAGAACAAAGACTTCTTGGCTAAGAAATCTCAATGGATCTTCGGTGGAGACGGATGGGCTTACGACATCGGATTCGGTGGTGTTGACCACGTACTTGCATCAGGCCAAGATGTAAACATTATGGTATTTGATACAGAAGTTTACTCTAATACAGGTGGACAATCTTCAAAATCTACACCGACAGGTGCGATTGCACAGTTTGCAGCAGCCGGTAAAGAAGTGAAGAAGAAAGATATGGCAAGCATTGCAATGAGTTATGGATATGTATATGTAGCTCAGATTGCTATGGGTGCTGACTTTAATCAGACTGTAAAAGCAATTACAGAAGCTGAGGCGTATCCGGGACCATCACTTATTATCGCTTATGCTCCATGTATCAACCATGGTATTAAGAAGGGTATGAGCAAAGCTCAGACAGAAGAAGAGTTGGCAGTAAAATCAGGGTACTGGCATAACTTCCGTTATAACCCTGCAGCAGAAGGTAACAAGTTCACTCTTGACAGTAAAGAGCCTACAGAAAGCTACAGAGATTTCCTTAACGGAGAAGTTCGTTACAACGCTCTTATGAGAGCAAATCCGGAAAGAGCAGAAGACTTGTTTGCAAAATCAGAAGAATTTGCAAAAGAAAGATATGAATATCACAACAAGTTAATTACACTCTACGGAGAAGATGCTGAATAATAAAGAAATATTCTAGAAAAGCCCACGGGAAATTTCCCGTGGGCTTTCTTATTAATTTTATTCACAAACAATTTTTGCAACACGTACTACTAAATCTCTTCCGTATGTAAAAGGAACACTGTGGATTGTTACATTGTCACCATTCTGCGTAAATTCAACAGGACTATTGTTGTCCATCCAGTTTACTGAAGTAATCTTA
>JAZRCJ010000053.1:0-32146 GCA_045659705.1 Faecalimonas sp. | reverse complement strand
AAACGCTGAATGTAAATTCATCTGAACCGATATATTTTCCACGGATAATATCTGCCGCAGCACAGATATTTTCAAATCCGCCACCAGCACAACCAGCAATAATTCCCTGTTCTACATAAAGTTTTCCATTTCGAATCTTATCCTGTAACGAATAATCCACTGCACCGTCAAGGCTCACAAGTGCTTTCTGCTCTACATCGTGCAAGATATCCTTTAAGTTTGCGTTTACTTCATCGATGGTATAAGTATTGCTTGGATGGAATGGCATCGCAATCATCGGTTTGATTTTGCTAAGGTCCACGTACACAAGACCGTCATAATATGCCACTGCGCCTGGATTTAATTCCTTGTACTCTTCGCTTCTTCCGTGTAGTTCATAGAATTCGCGGATAGTCTCGTCTGTCTTCCAGATAGAAGAAAGACAAGTTGTCTCTGTGGTCATAACATCAATGCCGATACGGAAATCCGCACTTAATTTTTCCACACCAGGTCCTACGAATTCCATCACCTTATTATTTACATATCCGTTGCCAAAGGTAGCACCGATAATGGCAAGTGCCACATCCTGTGGTCCTACGCCAATGCTAGGTTCTCCGTCCAAATAGATGGCAACTACACCCGGCATCTTAATGTCGTATGTCTTATTTAAAAGCTGTTTTACAAGCTCCGGTCCACCTTCGCCCATAGCCATCGTACCAAGTGCACCGTAACGGGTATGGCTGTCGGAACCAAGAATCATCTTTCCGCCGCCTGCCAACATTTCACGGGCAAACTGATGGATAACTGCCTGATGAGGTGGTACATAAACTCCACCGTATTTCTTCGCACAAGTAAGCCCAAACATATGGTCATCTTCATTGATAGTTCCGCCTACCGCACAAAGGCTGTTATGACAGTTGGTAAGAACATACGGAATCGGGAATTTCTCTAACCCTGAAGCTCTTGCAGTCTGAATAATCCCAACAAATGTAATGTCGTGGGAAGTCAGTTTGTCAAATTTAATTTTCAATCGGTCCATATTGCCCGATGTATTATGTGCCTCTAAAATTCCATACGCAATGGTATTTTTTGCAGCCTGCTCTTTTGTCATGCCGGCTTTCTTTTCATCCGTCACAATCTCTGTTCCATTCAAAAGATATACGCCGCCGTCCTGTAATCTTATCATGTCTTATATCCTCCTGTTTCTCTCCTTGTATCTTACTCCCCTTCATTCACAGACTTCATATGAAGGGATACCATCATGGCAATTTTAAATGCCAGCGCATCATCAAATCTTCGAACATCCAATCCGGTTGTTCTCTGAATCTTTTCCAATCTGTATACCAATGTATTTCGGTGTATATACAGATGACGTGCTGTTTCTGAAATATTTAAGTTGTTAGCAAAAAATTGATTTACGGTCGCAAGCGTCTCATCATCAAACTGATCCATCGCTTTCCCCTTGAAAACTTCCTCTAAAAACATCTCGCAAAGGGAAGTTGGAAGCTGATGTATCAGTCTTCCTATCCCCAGTTCATTGTAAGCAAGCACATTTTGCCCTGCGTAAAATACACGCCCCACATCAAGTGCCATTCTAGCTTCTTTGTAAGATTTTGACACATCCTTCAATTGGTCTACAATGGTTCCGCAAGAAACGCGAACACTCACCATAGCCTCAACATCCATCGTCGCCACGATGGATCTCGCCATCTCCGTCAAATCTGCATATTCTTCATTCTTCTCCAGCGCCTTCACAAAAACAATATGTTTTTCATCTACAGAAGTAACAAAATCTCTCGTTCCGGTGATATAAATCCCTTTGAGTGTCTCTAAAACCAAATTGTCACCCTCGTGTTTTGGTTCAATTAAAAATACAACTCTGCGCTGTTCGTTATCTATGCCAAGTTTTTTTGCCTGATTCAAAATATCTACCAACAAGAGATTGTCAAGAAGCAGATTCTGGAAAAAGTGATTCTTGTCTGCACGCTGTTTGTAAGCATAAAGCAGATTTTCAAATTGGCGCACGCCCAGTCTTCCCACTGTCTGTGTCGTCTCCTTACATTCATGAAGCACCAAGATGTAAACCGGTTCCTCTTCATCTTCCACAAGGAAATAGATACATTCCGAAGTTTGCCTTTCATCATATTCATCAATCTGGGTGAGGAATATCTTTACTTCCTTTGCCACCTTTTCGCAAGTCTTATCTGTATATGCCAGGCAAGATCCTTTCATATTCCACACGGAACATTCTGTCTGTGCGATTTCCTTAATGTCATTAATAATTTTGTACAATACTTGATTTGCTAACAATTTACTTCTCCTCTTATACGCAAAAAGCCAAAGGTATCGGATAGGCCGGTACCTCTGGTTTTTTCTTTTATAGTCTCTTTAACAGTTCTTCTCTTTCTTTTTCAAAGCCTGGTTTTCCAAGCAATGCAAACATATTCTTTTTATAACTTTCCACGCCCGGTTGGTCAAATGGATTTACACCCAAGATGTAACCACTTACACCACATCCAAATTCGAAGAAGTAGAACAATTGTCCCAAATAGAACTCATTCACTTCCGGAATATTGATAACCAAGTTCGGTACATTACCATCTGTATGTGCAAGCATAGTTCCGTTCATAGCACTCTTGTTGATGAAATCTACAGATTTTCCTGCCAAATAGTTAAGACCATCCAAATCAACAGGCTCTTCTTTCATCAAAATTTCTTCTTTTGAAGTCTCTACGTTCATAACGGTCTCGTACATAATACGGCTACCATCCTGAATGAACTGACCCATAGAATGTAAGTCAGTTGTCAAATCTACAGATGCAGGGAAAATACCTTTGCCGTCTTTTCCTTCACTTTCTCCATAGAGCTGTTTCCACCATTCGGAAACATAGTGAAGAGATGGCTCATAGTTTGCCAACACTTCCACTGCTTTTCCTTTGCGATGTAAAATGTTACGGATAGCTGCATATTTCACAGCCTCATTGTCTGCAAATGGTGCGTTCATTGCTTCTTCTCTAGCTGCCTGTGCACCTGCCATCAACTGGTCGATATCTGCACCACTTACTGCAATCGGAAGAAGACCTACTGCTGTAAGTACAGAGAAACGCCCTCCTACATCATCCGGCACAACAAATGTCTCATATCCTTCTTCTGTAGCAAGGTTTTTAAGGGCTCCTCTAGCCTTGTCTGTAGTTGCGTAGATACGTTTTGCTGCAGCTTCTTTTCCGTATTTTTTCTCCAATAATTCTTTAAATACACGGAATGCGATAGCAGGTTCTGTGGTAGTTCCAGATTTTGAAATCATGTTGATAGAAAAATCGCGGTCCCCCACAACATCAATGAGATGCTTCATGTATGTACTGCTGATGCTGTTTCCAACAAAATAAATCTCTGGTGTCTTTCTCACTTCTTTTGACACCACGTTATAGAAGCTGTGACGTAAAAATTCGATCGCTGCTCTCGCTCCAAGGTAAGAGCCACCGATACCAATTACAAGAAGTACTTCGGAATCTTCCTGAATCTTCTTTGCCGCTTCTTTGATACGTGCAAATTCTTCTTTATCATAATCAACCGGCAAATCAATCCAACCAAGGAAATCATTGCCCGCACCTTCTTTGCTCACTAAGAGGTCTTTTGCCTCTAATGCCAATTTACTCATATAATCCACTTCATGGTCTCTGATAAAACCATGTGCTTTTGAATAATCAAAGGTTACTTTCTTTGCCATTTCATTCATCCCTTTCGTATGTTCTCATAGATACTATCATTTTAACAAATTGAAGACGGTTTATCAAGCCAAAAACTCTTCTAGAATCTCACGAATTCGCATTTCTTGCGAAATTCTTTTTTCCTCTGCTTCTTTTTGCATCAATGTCTTCTCTTTTTCCACTTCTTCTTTTAATTCCGCTATTTTTATCGGTTCTTCCTCTTCCACGTTAAGCGGCTCTTCTTTTAGCAATTTCTCATATCTGTGGGCACAGACATTTTCCAGATAATCTATGATATAAGTGCGGCTCGCATCCACCTTGATCCGTCCATTACCCATGACATACAAAAGAAGCTGAAGGGTAACGCACACGCCCATCCACGCTATGCATTGAAATACAGCCTCGCTCATACCACCGCCTAGATATTCTGACAGCGCGCCCATAACACCCAAAGTCAAAATAAGCCACATACACTTGAGTTCCCAGGTCTGCCAGGTATGTAGGGATATTCCACAAATTTTGTGTTCGTAGAGATACTTGTCCACAAATACACTTATGTTTTTCACTCGATCACTTTTTATGTTTGCATGCTCGTACTTCGCTTTAATCAATTTCATTAGTTTATGATTGCTGTTATGTATATTTTCCGCTTCTTTCCTCATACGTTTTAATGTAAGCTGCGCAACGATTTTTCCGATGATTCCAATCACCGCCACTACCACCATGGCATATAGAAAAATCCTGTGTCTTGCAATGTTTTCCGGTAACATATTTTTGTCCTCCTTGTTTGAAATTACTGCCATTATACAGGATTTTTATCTGTTTCGTATGGGTAATCGTAAGACAAAAAATGACGTCACCTAAGCTTAGATGACGCCAAATTTGTCGTATTCTTTTTACATATTTGCAAGCAATGTCTTCACAAGCCTTACAGAATGGGTGATGGCCTGCTTTTCAAAGGTTGGATAATCCATAGTGGCACTGTTGTCAGCTTTGTCCGAAATTGCTCGGATAATGACACACGAAACTTTGTTGAGATATGCCGCGTGGGCAATGGCTGCCCCTTCCATCTCCGTACATCTCGCGCCGAAAGTCTCTACCAATCTGTCCTTTACTTCCTTAGAAGATACAAACTGGTCTCCACTTACAATTCTTCCCGTAAAGGTATGAATATCCGGATTGGCCTCTATGTTGGCTGCAACTGCCTTTGCCACTAGCTTTTCGTCTGCCGGGAAGGAAAAAGTATCCATCCTTGGAATCTGCCCTACTGGGTCCCCAAAAATACTTGCATCCATATCGTGCTGCACCGCATCGGTAGAAATCACCATATCCCCGATATTAATGTGTGCATCCAAGGAACCTGCGATACCCGTATTAATAAGTGTATCCACTTGGAATCTATCCACTAAAATCTGTGCACAAAGTGCCGCATTTACCTTTCCAATTCCGCTTTTTACAACAACTACTTTCTGTCCGCAAAGTGTACCTTTGCAAAAACTCATGGTAGCATATTCTTCTATCTTCTCGATTAACATAGCCTCTTTTAACAAAGCCACTTCTTCTTCCATTGCCCCGATAATTCCGATCATAAGATGTTCTCCTTTTTCACGTTTGATTTTTTTATTTTATCATCCTCAAATCATCTTGTAAATACAGACCTTATTTTGTATAATGAGAAAGATAAAATGATTACTTAGGAGGAACTTTAATTATGGTATATAGGACAAGAGGCGTCTGCTCGCAGGCAATTCAATTAGAAGTGGAAAATGATATTGTAAAATCCGTAGAATTCATCGGCGGATGTTCTGGAAATACACAGGGTGTTGCCCGTTTGGTAGAAGGGATGAATGTAGACCTTGCCATCTCTAAAATCGAAGGCATCAAATGCGGTCCTCGCTCTACATCTTGCCCAGATCAGCTTGCAAAAGCACTTCGCGAAGCAACAGGAAGATAAATAACGTCACACAAAAAGAAAAGGAATGGTACTCGCTTACCATTCCTTATTAGTCGGAGCATTTGGGGTAACCACTGTTCATATTTTTTTCTTTGTGGCGCAAAGCATTTTGTTGAAAATATGTTTGTTTGCCTGGGAACGTGGTCTCAAATGTTCTTAGGTCTTAACCTTTCTTTATGTATTTTTTCAATATTCAATTTTTAATTTTAATATTCCTTACAATAGAATTGGTCTTTAACAAACAAATTCAAACTGATGAACAGTGATTACCCCAAATGCTCCGAAGATATGTTCTAAACTACATCTGAAGAGTTCCAGTATATGTATCTAGCGCATCTGTATAGGCTGTGTGATATCCTCTTACGCGGTATTTATAGCCCGTTGTAACACTTAGCACTTTGCTAGTCATCACACTTGTATCATTGGTAACAGATGCCGTCCACGATGTCACTCGCGCCCAACCGCCATTTTTATATCGTTCCACAATAACACTGACCGACAAGCTACATACACGAGCTGCATTTGTAATTCCACCTGCCGCTATCTTTGTGGACGAGTACTTGCTAATAGAGGTCGAACCGTTTAGCAGATACACTCCCCAAGTCTGAGACTCTCCATAACCTGTCATTGTATTTCCATCTGTCAAATAGGAATAATCAATATCTTCCATCTGTACATCTTCTGCATATACTTCTTTTAGATTCCCAGAAATAACAGGGAACATAAGTAGTAAGGCTAAAAAAAGTGCAAAAATTCGTTTCTTCATCGTATCTATCCTCCGATTTTTCGAATGTCTTTATAATATATACACGCGACTTCGAAAAAACTGACGGACTTTTTACAAAAAATTTAAATTTTCTACAATTTTTTTGATTTCTTCCTCATTAGAGTCTGTAACCCAAAGGAAATACTGCACTTTTTCATCCGCAAAATTGGCAATCCATCTTTCAGTACCGTCTTCCACTTCACATCCCTTATATGTTACTGTTACCCCTTTTACTTTCTCCTCATACTCATCAAAAACCTCTTCTTCCATACCTGTAACAAAAGAACTTGTAGTATACCTTGGCATTATCTGATACAGAATCTTCACTACCCCTTCTTTATAATACTCCAATTGTATCGCATTCATAGTAGAATCTAATCTATATTTTCCAAACACTACATCTTCTGGCAAATGTATCAGACGTATAGGTTCCATATCCCACAATTCTGTGGCCTTTTGATATGCCGCTACTTCATCTGAAAGCTTGCCTGGTCCAACCGTTCCGTCATCCGTATTGATTTCTACTCTACTGTTATCTTTCGAAAGGTTCTCCACTATCGTCCTTATCACCTTCTTCGGCCCACCGATACTAGTAGTTCCGATTGCAAGGGCTAAGATAAGCACTGCTGCCAGTACCCAATACTTCGTATACCGTTTCTTACGTCTATAGATCTTGCCCAGATGAATTAACTCCTTCTCTTCCTCTGTCAGTCTGGAAGCTTCCTTTGTTTCTTCCGCAAGACCTCTTTCATACGCATCAATCTGCGCAAACAGGGCTTTTGTCATCTCCTCCGGTGCCACAAGCCCTTGTAGCTCTTTATCTTCAGCTACCTCTTTCATGGTAGCGATTTCTTCTTTTTTCAATTCTTCTTCCAGGAATTGTTTAACGTCTTTACTCATATCTTGGTTTAGACCTCCTTTTTGCCATTCCCCTTGACCTTTTCTCCAATAATGTTTAATATATCTTTAGATTTTAGTTTAGGAGGAACGCTATGAAACGTATTATCCTAACCGGTGGCGGTACCGCCGGTCATGTCACGCCAAATATTGCTCTCTTACCACGACTTAAGGAACTAGGATATGATATCCAGTATATCGGTTCCAAAAGTGGGATTGAAAAAGATTTAATTACAGGGTTACATATCCCATATCACGGGATTGCCACTGGGAAACTTCGCCGTTATTTTAGCTTAGAAAATTTCACAGACCCATTCCGTGTGGTAAAGGGATTTTCCGAGGCTTATAAGATTATTAAAACCTTAAAGCCTGATGTTATTTTTTCCAAAGGCGGATTCGTATCGGTTCCTGTTGTCCTTGCAGGAAAGCTTTGCAAAGTGCCTACGCTGATTCACGAATCAGATTTGACACCTGGCCTTGCTAACAAGATTTCTATTCCGTCTGCAACACATGTATGTTGCAATTTCCCGGAAACCTTACAGTACTTACCAGAAGGAAAAGCAGCCCTCACAGGATGCCCGATCCGTCAGGAACTATTGTCCGGGGACAAAGAAGCTGCTCGTGCCTTTTGTAAATTCACATCAGACAAACCGGTCCTTCTAATTGTCGGTGGAAGTCTTGGTTCTGTCATTGTAAACAATGCAGTCCGCGCCATCCTACCGGAACTGTTAAAGGATTTTCAGGTTGTGCATCTGTGTGGAAAAGACAAAACAGATGAATCCCTTTCCTCTTTGGAAGGCTATATTCAGTTCGAATACATTCAGGATGAATTAAAAGATTTATTCGCTCTTGCCGATGTAGTCATCTCAAGAGCTGGCGCCAATGCTATCTGCGAGCTTCTTGCACTGAAAAAGCCTAATCTTCTTATCCCGCTTTCTGCCAAGGCAAGCCGCGGTGACCAGATACTAAATGCCCGCTCTTTCGAGCGCCAAGGCTTTAGTATGGTTTTAGAAGAAGAAAGTCTTACAGATGAAGTACTCTTAGATTGCATCCGCAAACTTTATGACCAAAAAGATACTTACGTAGCTAATATGAATCAGTCTTCTCAGGCGGATTCCATCAATACAGTAATTCAGCTAATTGAAAAAGTATCCAAGTAAGTCTTACAACGTCCTTAAAGGTGTCTTTTATAGGCACCTTTTTTCATTCTTCTTTTTATTTCCATCCTTTGATATTGTCATATTCAGTTTGATAGTTTTTTCGTATCCACTGTCTTGCTCGATACAATCTACTATGTAGCACTTCTAGAGTAATTCCAAGCTCCTCTGCCACTTGCGCTTGTGGCCGTTCTCTATAGTACACTTCGATTAACGCCTCACACCACGTCGGATGTTCCTCGCGAAGCCTACCTACTATAGAGTGACATAGACATTCTTTTCTCTCTTTGTCTTCTTTCGCCACATAAGCTTCTTCCATAGCCATCGTAGCAACACCGGATTCATCCAACACATCTAGCAATTCTCCGGACACTTCTGGCTTCGTATCTCTAATGCGATTGCGATACACATTTTTCACTATACAGACCAAAAGCGCACGCGCTGTTTCTTCTCTAACTTTCTCAATCCCCAGATATAGTTTGAAGAATGCCGTTTGCGTTATCTCTTGCGCCACATCATAATCATTCGCACAACTCATAGCCGCGCGATAGACAGCATCCTTATGTTCATAGTAGATACGCTCAAATTTCTCTCGTTTCTCATGATCGGATTGCACAATAATATCCTCTACTTTACTTTTATCTTTCGTTTAATTTTTTTAAAATTTCTTCTTTTACTTCTTCATCAAGACTTCCTGGTTCCCAACCGATTGTAACGTTATCCTCTTCGTAACGCGGAATCAGATGCATGTGGAAATGAAATACTGTCTGTCCTGCCACCGTTCCATTATTCTGCACGATGTTATAACCGTCACATCCGAGGATGTCCGTAAGCGCAGTTACCATCTTTTTCGCAAGCACCAAAACCTTCGAAGCCAACTCATCGCTGAGTTCATAAAGATTTGCATAATGGTCCTTTGGCAATATCAGCGCATGCCCCTTTGATGCAGGCTGAATGTCCATGATAACACGAAAATCTTCATCCTCATATAGGGTTACGGAAGGAATCTCTCCTGCTGCAATTTTACAAAAAATACATGTTTCATCTCTCATAATACGTCTCTCCTTTATATTAGTGTCGAATATTGTCGACAATTTTTATTTGAATAAAACATTATATAATGTTAGACTCTTTATCGAAAGGAAGGTCTGATACCAATGGATAAAGCATTTGAAGATATATCTGAATTACGAGCAATTATACACGAACTTCGTACTCCACTCACTGCTGCTACCAGCACACTCCAATTATTGGAATCAAAATACCCTGAACTTAGCAGCGAAAGATTCCTTAGAAGTCTGGAGAACGATTTGAAATACGCAGCCGAACTCCTAACGCACTATTCTTCTTATATGACGGCTGACAAGTACCGAGAAGAAGCCTTTGATATCGGTTCTCTCGTAAAGGAAGTGGCACTTTCCTTCGCCATCCAACTTTCCGAAGAGATGGTTTGCTTTTCTTCTAAAATTGAACTTGACGACGTCACCTTCTTAGGCGACCCGGTCCAGATTCAACAGCTTCTTCGCAACATTTTAAAGAATGCCTATCAGGCTTGCGAAGACAATGACACCATCTTCTTACATACCTATATGGAAAATGATGCTGTCATTCTGTCCATTGAGGATACCGGTTGCGGTATGACAGAAGAACAACTTCCTACGATCTTTAATACGTTCGTTACTTACACGAAAAAACGTGGCGCCGGAATCGGTCTTCCTCTCTGCAAACAGATTGTTGAGGTTCACCGCGGCACCATCGAAGTCACCTCCGTCCCAGACGAAGGAACTACTTTTCGTATTACGCTTCCTATGAAGCAATTATAAGAAATTTTTGTAAGAATTACAAGATGTGGTTTTTCAAAAACTTTTTGAAAGGGGTCCACACACTCCCCTTTTCTGCCACCATAGGGGCTGTCTCATCCAGCTCCTCTTCGCATCTTTTATAGGTCACTTCCGTGAGTTCTTTGCGCTCTTTTAAAAACTCATCCATAATCTGTTCGATACTATAATTCTCCTCCATCGTTGCCTTGTGCATCACATAGGCTAAATGTACTCCTTTTTCATCTCGATAGTCCACTTCTCTTACCATATACTCCGTCAGTTTATGAAACGACTCTGCCAATGTCATTTCCTGCTCCGGATAGTAGCAAAAATGATACGTTCCTTTTTCACAAAATATAAATTCCGGATCTAACAAGATACCTTGTGCATCCATCATATAGTTTTTCAACGTGTGAATCGTCTGCAAAAGAGCTTCTATCAACGCCTTGATCTCTTCATACCCAAGATTTTCCCTCTCATAATTCTGGACAAGCGAGACTTTTGCACTGATTTCATAATGAAATTGGCGCATCCCGTTCATATAACGAACCTCTGTCCGAAGCAAACCGGGAATGACATTTTCCCGTAACATCGGAATCTGATATCCTTCCTCCTGCCTTGTCCCTTCTATGACAAGATACGCTTTGTTCAAATCATTTCTGTAATATGTTTTCATCTATATATTCCTTTCTTCTTATGGTCTTTTCCGGTGTTGTAATCGGCATGGACGTTTCGACCCTGACGGACATCCCCCGGTATTCTGCCCAAACCGCCACCTGCAACTGACTTTCCTCTTTTTTTACCCTTACCGTGGCAGCGGGAAACCACAACATTTTCCCTTCCAACAGCTCCATCCCATAGTTTTCTAACTCCTTCACATCCCCTACTCTTTCTGTTCCTACTGTCGCCACTTCATACGCAAGGCCTTTTAATACATTTCGATCATGCCAATAAAACAAAACCGTGATGATGGTCGCAACCAAAAACAAGATTATGGGAAGGAGCATGGAAGCTTCTATGGTAAAACTTCCTTTTAGCCGTTTTCTCATCGAAACATCACCCCCACAAAAGCCAATGCTAAGAAGGGGATAAACGCGATGGTTTCTTTTCCTTTCCACCACTTAAAAACCATTCCTACAAGGGCAATCATCGCCGCGCCTAAAAAAGCACAGGTTAACAGTAGCATCAGCCTTGGAAACCCCAGGTAAACGCCCAACAAAAGTATCAGCCAGCTATCTGCATATCCTATGGATTCCCTCGTGAGATAACTAACTCCAAAGAACAAGGCGCCCATTCCCGCACCACAAAGAACAGACCATAAAGGTTCCTTTGTCAGGAACACACAAAAGAGCAAAACCGCCACCGTGCTAACCATTAAAACCCAAGTCTTTACTCCTCTAAGGCGCAAATCACTGACACTGCACACTCCTAAAAACAGAAGCATCATCCAATCACTCACTTCACACATCGGCTACAACCTCCTCTCCCGTATACCTCTGATAATTTTACTGCATAGACCATTCTCTTAAGCGCCGCACAGCCCAAAGTAGTATGATAATGATCTCCTGTATCCGTAACGTACACCATCTCTTTTTCCTGTTCCCAAAGGCACCGACTACACCTCTCATAAACGGCCTTGGCACTTTCTCTTTCTATGGAACGGATGGACAAATCCAAATAGGTACAATGGGCATCCTTGTGATACACCATCCCGGTCTGCGTGATATAAACCGTCTCCTCCAAGGAATTCAAAAACCCCGTCCCTTCATATCCTGTCCAACCTTTTACCCGTATTCGCTCTTCTTTGAAAATAGCCGGAATTTCAAATATGGGAAAAGGGATTTTTAACCGATAAGACACACATACATCCATAAGGGTGCTCTGCCCGTATCGTCTGGTTTTACGGCAATCCAAACCTTCCTTTCCACCTATCAAAAGGCTTCGTCCAAGCGCCTCCTCACCGATGCTTTCTATCATCTTTTTCTCCACTCTCTCTTCTATGAAAAAGTCCATAGAAACGACCTCTGTGGCAATCTCTTTTGCCGCACTATGAAGGGCCGATTTTATCACGGTCTGTGTTGCCATGATTTCAAATAAGTACAAGACACATAGTATGGCAAATAAAAACAGCGGCAAGGAAAGGGCTGTCTCGATGACAAGACTTCCTCTTAAGGTGCATACAGATGTCCTTTTCTTTGACGGTTTGCGTATCTGCTTTCTACATAATAATTGTTTCAAAGAGTCCTCCTCCTTTCCTTTTCTTTTTTGTTTACGCTTATTTAAAAAGTTTGTGAGTATGGTGAATAAAAAGGACATCTGTATACACCTTATTCATAAGAAAATGTGGTTTCAAACTCATAGGAAAGACCTCGCCTTAGATTGCAAATACTTTTTATATTCATCCCGGTCACGCACCCGTCCATGGCAAGTTCCAGCTCCTGTTCCACCAAATCCAATGCCCGCATACTCATAGTCTCTTTCCCTTCGAGCAAGAGAAGAATCTGCAAATAGTCTTCATAGGATAGCCCTTTTTGCGCACCTTCTCCCACAGACGTATCACTACCCAGATTTGCAAGACCACTTAAAGCAAGTCGCCAACTATCCTTTGTCTTTACCGTCTCCACCTTCTCGCCTTTTGCAAGAAGCCGCACGTCCATGATACTTTCCCCGTATGCCCAAGCAAGCAATATGGCATGTTTTACAAGACTTGTAATTTCAGGTACCGTAAGTAGGGTACACAGCCCAGCTGCCATAACTTCCGCTTCTTCCATTTTTGCGGTATCTGTCAAAAGGTACCCATAATTACCTACAAACCGCAGGGAAATCATCTTGCTTAAGGCCTGCTCTAAATTGGCTTTTTCATCCGCATTGCCAAATAGCAAGTACTCTCTTTCATAGCAAATCTTTCTATCCTCTTTTTCCTCTGTAAAGCAGGAAAAGTGGTTCTTTACATAGGAACAAAACAATGCTTTTCCCAATGGTTCATCTACCATTCCCGAATTCTTTATTTGCCCGATTCCTTTCCTATTTTCCCTACCGGATGGCAACACGGAACCATCTATTTTTTTATCTGATACTTTTGATACATCCGAAATAAGAAGGGATAACGCGCCCTGCCGCTTCCAGTCTGAGAGAAAGCGGATGGGATTTCCCTCTGCCGGCAAGGACTCACCCGCCGTCGCCAGTTTACCATCGATTTCTTCTATCACCTGGTTTGTCTCTTTTTCGTACTGCTCCTTCTGCGCCTTGCTATCTTCCCAAGAGTCGATATCTTCTTTTTTTAACACTTCGCCAATCCCCGTAACATCTGCCTCATACTGAACAGCCATGCGATAGAATTCTTTTCCCCCATTATCTGTCAGCAAAGAAAATCCCGTTACCTTATTTTCCAGAGCATCCGCACCATAATACTTAAGTCTCCCTAGTATGTTTTCGGTGGAAAAATGCCCACTTCCATAGGACCCGTCTATGGCAAATATGTGATACTCCTCCAATAGCTTGGTATGGTACTCAGCAAATACACTCTCTACAGCAAGGGAAAGGGTCGCTCGCCTGTGATTGCGAGTCATTCGAATAGATGCACTTTCAATCAAAGCCCCGACTAAGGATAATAAAAGAATAAAAATCAAGCTCAAAAAGACGGTAATCTCACCTCGGACGTTTCTTTTAAATACCTGCACTTTCTCTTGTAATCTTCTCAAAAATTGTCCCCACCAGACTGATTAATTGAGACTTAAAGATTACAACCAATGCAATCAATACCACTAAAATCAGAATGACTTCCACCACTCCGACACCCTGTTCTTCTTTCAAAAATGTCAAAAATTGTTTTCCTCTTTTCATCTGTCTCTCTCCTTATAATTTCATTGATAAAAATGCCGGGACTACAATGATTACAATGACAACTCCCAGCATTACAAACATAGGAACCAGAAGCTTCGTACCTGCCTCTTCCGCCTTTCTCTTCGCCCGGTTCTTTCTGTTTTCTGCCGCCTGCACAGCTTCCATATAAAGAAGCTGAGTCATTCCACGGGTCCCCTTCTTTAACGACTGCAAAAGTAATGCCGCAAACTTTCGGTATTCCGAAAGTCCCATACGCCTTCCAAATCTCTCGTAGGCATCCGCTTCCGCAATGCCACCCTTCATCTCGTAATAGGTTTCTGCCATTCCCTCGTAAACTTCTCGTCGGCCCGTATCCGCTTCTTCCGTTTCATACTGCTTGACCATTCTCTCCCATACATTTTTTACCGTCATCCCGGTATCTAATAGCATGGTAAAATTTCCTATCATCTTGGGGTAATCCACCAGCAATTGTTCTTTCTTCTTCCTTGCCCGCTCTCGTTCTTTTTCCTTCTTCCACATAGGAATAAACATGGCAGCTATGGCGCCTAAAAATAGCACTAGATATCCTCGTTTGTCTGACTTGGTCTCGAAGCGGATGTTCTTTCCATCCATCTGAGTCGGCAAGGCAACAGTTCCTTCCGTCCGTTTTTCTTCTTCCTTTTCTTTCAGCAAACCTTCTACCTTGCGCCGCAGAGATTCTTCTGGCCCAAACGTCTTAGGGCATACGCACACGGTCCTTTGATATAAAGCTTCCTGTCCTCCCTGCTCGTAGGTGATAATTCCGCATATATCTACCAAAGTCCCTTCCTCTTTGATCCGTTCCCTTTGAAGCTTCCCATCTGCCCCTACCACATCATAGGAATCCAGCTGCCAGCGTATGTACATGGGATAGCCTTCTACTTGGGACACAAACACAAGGTCCTCTTCTACACGGTCAAAGCTATCATTTTCCCCCAGCACAATGGTATCCAGCCGCTCCATCACTTCCCCAAATGCCTGTTGCAATTCCTCCTCCGTGTATGCCTCTTCCTCTAATTCCACCTGCACGGGCTGCTCCAATTCTTTCCCGTCCACATATACCTTAAATTCCTGTGCCTTCTTGCCTTTCCCATATCCATTTCTCTCTATAAAAGTCACTGGTTTTTGCCGGTCCATATAGAGCAATAGTCCTCCCAAAACACTTGTAATGACCAGTATCAGAATGATGTTTCTTTTCATCTGCTACACCTCCACTTCTACAATCCGCCTGCCAAGTAGATAGGTCACCAGATAGACGATAAGACACACACTCATAAGCAGAACTCCTGTCACATTTCCATAAAGAACGTCAAGAAATTCTGGAAAGCCCACCTTCATATAAAGCAAAATCCCGATGGGTATCACCGTCATAATCTGAAATTCCAACTTTTTCGCCGCTATGGTGGTCTGCATATCCTGCTCCATCTCCACCTGTTCTGTCATACGCCCAATGGCACTTCGAATAATGGCTATCATATCTCCGCCGCTTCGTTTGGCCATAGAAAAGACAGTCACAAACAGCCGCACTTCCTCATCCATAGTCCGTTTCGCAAAGGCCGATAAAATCCCTTCTAGTGCCATATTCATATCAAGCTGGTGTATCATATGACGAAATTCCACAAGGATGCGTTCTTCCTTTTGATATAAAAGCTGCAGTTCCCGATAGGTCTCCCGCATGGCATTTTCCGCAGAGTATCCTACATGCAATGCGGCGGATAAACTTTGTATGGCATTCTTAAATTGTAAGCGAAATTGTGATTGTTTCTTTTTGATAAGTTCCAGATTTCGAATAGAAAAGTAACCAATCAAGAGTGGGGACAAAAAGGGCACCGCCCAAAGCGTCCCATAGAATACATAAGACAGTACAAAAACCAGTGTCATTCCTTCCAAGAAGATCCGTAAATATTCCCGTTTACGAATATCCTGCTGCCAATAACTTTTGTGTTTTTTGTATTTCATTTATTTTCAACCATTCTCCTTGAATTTTTTCATCTACTACCTGTTTCTCCTTAAATTCATATAATGTCTGTAGTTTAATCTCTTCATTCTCATACCCTAAAACCTCTACAATTTGAAGTAGCTTTCTGCTCTTATCCCGCAGGCGCCCCAAGTGTACGATGATGTCAATTGCGGAGGCAATCTGCCTTTGAATGGCAGAAAGTGGCAAGTCCATCCCCATAAGTGCCATAGTTTCCAGTCTGGAAAGCATATCCTTCGGGCTATTGGCATGACCACTGCTCGCTCCGCTATGCCCGGTATTCAAACTTTGAAGCATGTCAATCGCCTCACCGCCTCTGACTTCCCCCACAATGATGCGGGACGGTCTCATACGAAGCGCTGCTTTTAGCAAATCACGAATGGTAATCTCGCCGACCCCTTCCACATTTGCATTGCGCGCCTCCAAGCGAACCAGGTTCGGCACGCCCTCTATCTTCAATTCCGCATTGTCCTCAATAGTAATAATGCGTTCATCTTTGGGAATAAAATCAGATAAGGCATTTAAAAATGTGGTCTTTCCGGAACCAGTTCCTCCACTTACAAAAACATTATACTTTGCAACCATAAGTGTTTCTAAAAATTCTGCGACCTCTCGGCTAACAGATTGCTTTTCTATCAAATCTTCCATCGTCATCTTTTCTTTTGGAAATTTTCGTATAGTAACGACGGGACCATTTAAAGCCACTGGCGAGAGCACCACATTCACACGAGAACCGTCCGGCAATCTAGCATCCACAATAGGCGTAGCTTCGTTCACAATTCGGTTGGAACCTGCCACAATCTGCTGCACAATATCCTCTAGTTTTGAGCGGGATACAAAGCGCTTCGAAAGCTCCTCCAACCGCCCCTGTCGCTCCACAAAAATGTTTTGCGTGCCATTAATCATAATCTCCGTAATCTCTTCTTCCTCGATTAATTCCTGCAAAATATCTAGTTTGCGAAGCGCATTAAACAATTCCTTTCCAAGCAGTACCTTCTCTTTCAAAGAAATATATTCGCCCTCGTCCTGATTCTTTAACATCTCATAGATGACTTCCAACAGTTCCCTATCCTCAATCTCTTTCGACAAATCCAACTTCGCCAAAATCTTCTCGTGCAATTCTTCTAACTGTTTCATCGGCTGTCTCTCCTTCTACCATGATTTTTTTCGTCTTGTGAATCAGACTTTCCAAACCTTGTTTTTTTAGATTTTCTTCATAACAGCTTACCTTTTCCACGGAAATCTCATCCCCCAAGACGGGCATGCAAATTCTATCACAGAGCTTTAAAATCTCATACAAACCTTGCACACTCTCTCCCGGGTCTATGATAATCGTCTCATAAGACGTCTTACACAGCATGTCCAATAACTGTTGCCACTCCAAAGCTGTGACCTCTTTCAAATCACTACAAAGAGGTATAGGTAGCACATAAAAAAGCTTTCCCTCACTCTGTATCATAGAATCTAATCTCAGACCAATGTCCGGACTATCCTGCTTCATGTAGTAGATAAGGTCCCCCAGATTTCCTTTTGAAGAATCTGCATATTCAAATAGGGACCCCGGATAATCCTCCAAATTTAAATACAATGTTTTTGTCTTTCTCCCAAGGGCCTTTCCTAGTGCCACTGAAAGCCTCGTTTTTCCCACCCGATGAACGGGGGAATAGACGGCAATTAGATGTTGCTTTTGTCCCTGCACCATACGAAAAACCTGCTCGCCTACAAACAATTTTTCTATGATAGCATCTGCCGACTGGTAGCGATAAATCTTTTTATGCTCCTCTTCCGACTCTCTATCCTCCACTAGGCATACAACTTGTCCAATTCCTACTTGTCCTTTTGCATCGGTCTCCCATTTTTCATCTACAAGCACAATATCTGCCGGTTTTTCCTCCAGCAATTCCTTCGCACATTCCCAACTTGTACAGGCCTGCACGTCCACAAAAAGTTCTTCCTTCTCCATGATATTTTCCATAAGAAACGTCGCATAGGAAAAGGAGCTGTCACATATAATCAGATTTTTTCCACTCAAATAAATCCTCCTTTGTATCTTATAAATTGTCTCTTTTTGAAATTTTGCCGAATCGGCTTTTAGAAATTTAAAATATTAGAATAACCAACTTGTACTGTGTATTATAAATGTGTCTATTTCTCTTGTCTATTGCTTTTTTTACATTCTATGTTTTTCACAATTTTCACAACCCCTGATATAGCAAAATGCCATACAGAAGCCCCACTCCCGGAACACCCAAAAATCCGGATGTAAAAAAGGATACTCCATTTAAACCTACGTTTAAAGAAATATCCTTGTATGCCAAATATGTATTAATCAGGAAGATCAGTCCCATTCCGAATACGGCACGAAAGATAAAATTCTTCATTGAATCGTCCTTTTTCGTTTTTATATACTTTATTCTTCCCTATGATTTTTTATGCTTAAACTTGTTTATAAATATGGGGTTCCCGGTATATTCGGGTAACTGCCCATGGCAATTAATAGTTCAAGACCTATCTGTCTCGCCTCTAAAACTGCCGTCTTTACGGAACTTGCATCACCTGAAAATGCTAAAATAACTTCATTAGAATGACTGGTTCCGTGATCTGGTGTCATATATTTAATCACTTCCACACCTGCTGCTTTCATCGCTGTATCTGCCATCACAAGCCCGATTGCTGCCGGTGAACCTGCCAAGAATCCAAAGGCCTGATTCGGCTTTGCCCCAAAGGCTTTTTGCAGCACTGCACCTGCACTTGCGGAATAAGCAAACTCCAAATGCCCTGCCTCGCTGATATATAACTCACCTGCATATTTGTTCGTCAACTCCAATGCCATCTCAATGGCATTTCTCACATCTGACACGTCATTGCCGCCGAGAACCACGTAATTACCATGTCCTCCCCAGCCTTTCGTATCCCTCGGAAGCTCAATGCTAAGGACTTCCGTGTTCGTAGCCTTTACTGCATCATCAAGAGCGGTAAACTGTCCGGCTGCACCTGTTCTGGAACTAAACAGTCCGAGTGCATGGTAGCGTTTTCCTATATTCATATGTTCTAGTAATGTCTCATCAATTCCCGGAATAACAAGACCAATGGTATCAAGTACCGCTGTTCCCACGAATTCTGTTCGTGTACAGTCCATACTGATTGACTTTACATCCATTTTGCACTCTCCTCCCTTTTTTTGGTATTTTATTCTATGTCCTTGTCTATACTAGTAGTAACAAAACAAGGAGGGACTGTTATGAACCTGTTTAAAAAGAAATCCAAAACTTCAATGAAAGCTTATGAATTACAGCAAGAAATCGCCCGTGTAAAAGAGCAGATTGATATCGCAAACAATCATTTTGAAAGCGCTATGGACCCAGACCTCATCGACTGCTACATCTACGAAAGCAATGCGGCCTGGAAACGCTATCATTTCTTACTGAAACAGGCAAAATCCCTATAACTCAATCTCAATCTTACGACCGGTATTGTCGTACTTACGATATACTACGCCTGCCGCATCCATCATCTTCTTAGATGCAATCACGCTTGGTGTTGCTGCATATTTGTCACAATCGTAAATAACCTCTGCGATACCGCTCTGAATAATTGCTTTTGCACACTCGTTGCATGGGAACAAAGACACATAAAGTTTTGAGCCTTTGAGACTTCCACCGCCATAGTTTAAAATGGCATTTAATTCACTGTGTGTGGAATAAATATATTTTGTCTCCAACGGATCTTCCCCTTCTCTTGCCCACGGAAATTCATCATCAGAGCAACCATTCGGAAATCCATTGTATCCCATGGAAAGAATCTTGTTCTCCTTGCTTACGATGCAGCAACCCACCTGTGTATTCGGGTCTTTGGAACGCATACCGGAAAGTTTTGCAACTCCCATAAAATATTCATCCCACGAAATATAATCTGTACGTTTATCGCTCATAGTTTCCTCCTACTCAATCATTCCGATACGACGGATATGACGTTCATCTTCTGAAAATGGTGTCTTTAAGAATGTATCTACAATCTTTACTGCCAACTCCGGACCTACCACGCGCCCGCCCAATGCGACAATGTTGGTGTCATTGTGAAGTCTTGTGGCTTCTGCTGAAAAGCAGTCTGAACAAAGTGCACAGCGGATACCTTTCATCTTGTTTGCCGTAATGGAAATACCGATTCCTGTTCCGCAGATTAGAATGCCCTTTTCGCATTCGCCATCCAAAATAGCCTGTCCTACTTTTCTTGCATAAATAGGGTAGTCTACAGATTCGCCATTGCAGCCAAAATCTTTATACTCCATTCCTTCTTTTTCCAAATACTTGATAATCTCAAGTTTTAATGCATATCCTCCGTGGTCACATCCAATTGCTATCATACCAGTTAGCCCTCCTCATTTAATTTATCAGTTAGTTTTATGATAAGTTCTTTTAGTAATTCAAAATTTTCTCCATATCCAACCAACGGTTGTCCATGTGCCGATAAAACCTGCCTGTCATCTTCCACATACTCACTTAGAGTATAGACATGTTTTACATTTTCATACTCGGAAACAATCTTCCATTTCTGTGATTCTTCCACCGTAAGCACCAATGTCTCGTCATCTAAATCTTCTTCCGTAAACAAGGTCGCCTCATGTCCTTGGAGCGTCATCTGCTGGCTTTTCATAATCGCTTCTGCTTTTTGATTTGCCGGTTCCGGAAAAAGAACCACCATACCTCTGGATTCGATAATATATTCTTGTCTTAGGTTCTGGTTTCTCAACAATTCTGCCGCCATCGGTCCTCTGGAATTATCTCCGTTACTGATAAACAGAATTTTTCGAAACTTTTGTTCTTTTGCTATATCTGCAGCCTCTATCGTTTGATATCCTGCGGCCTTTAACAAACGATTCATAGTGGCAACTCCCATTCCTTCCGATGGGAATTCTTCGCTATAAATGATATCCACCTGCTCTTCGTCAAACTCTCGCAGCACACGATACAGATTCTTTGCAATGGAAGTCTCGTGTTCTCTCGTGCCTACGCTTTTTACGATTCCATTTGTATATTGTTGCATCGTCTCATTGGTGGCGATTACTCCCACTCTACGCCCTTGCTTTGTCATGGCATAGGTCAGTTGACGAATGGCTTTTACTACATCCTCCACTTCTCCCGTTACGATGCTAAGTTCTGCATTCGGTGCATAGTGTCTATATTTCATCCCCGGTGCTTTTGGCGCCTCAGTGCTGTCAGCTTTCAGTAATGTCTCATCCACTGCCACCTCACCAATCACCTGCTCTATCATCTCTTTTGTGATGGCCCCCGGTCTTAGTATCATCGGCGGTTCCACGGTCATGTCAAGAATGGTAGATTCCACACCTATATTGACACTTCCTCCATCTAAAATCATATCAATTTTTCCACTCAAATCTTCTGCCACATGATTTGCCGTAGTAGGACTTGGTCTTCCCGATGCGTTTGCACTCGGTGCAGAAATATATCCGCCCCCTGCCAAAATCACTCGCCTTGCTATCTCATTCTCCGGCATACGAACTGCCACCGTAGAAAGTCCGCCGGTAGTTCCTAGGGGTACCAGATTGCTTTTGTTAAAAATTAGGGTAAGTGGTCCCGGCCAAAAGTTCTTCATAACCTGCCTAGCTTTATCCGAAACATCTATGGCAATTGCCCCCAGCGCCTCTGCCTCGGCGATGTGAACAATGAGCGGATTGTCCGATGGGCGTCCTTTTGCTTCGTAGGTTTTCTTTGCTGCCTCCTCATTCAATGCATTGGCTCCCAACCCATAAACAGTCTCTGTCGGAAATGCCACAAGCCCTCCGGTTTTCAACACTTCTCCCGCTTGCTCGATAATCGATTCCTCTATTTGATTTTCGTCTATTCTTTCTATTCTCGTTTCCATAAATTTCATTATAACATTATTCTGTAGATTTATCTAGCCATTTTATAATGCCATTTGTAATAGCCTGTGCCATAGCCTCCTGATAGGTTTCCTCCATAAGCTTTTGGGCCTCTTCATAGTTACTTAAAAATCCACATTCCACAATGACTGTTGGCACTTTTGTCTTCCGCAGCATATAATACGTGTCATTTGCTTTTATCTGTCTTGTCTTTTCCGGATTTAAGGTCCAAAGTTCTTGTTGCAATACCTGCGCCAATTCTTCTCCTTCCTTGGAGGTGCCATGATAAAACACCTGTGCTCCTGTTACCGAACTATCAGTATAACTGTTTTGATGAATGCTTACCACTGCTTTTGGCTGCACACCTTCTATCATCTGCACCCTCTTTTCCATGTCCACCAGCTTTTTGTTGGAAACGGTTTCGTCATAGAACCCCACATCATCTTCCCTGGTCATAGCCACTGAAATGCCGATCTTTTTTAAGTTTTGTTCTACTTTTTTTGCTATCTGCAGGTTTAAATCTTTTTCAAGTACATCGTTCACGCCGACTTTCCCCGGGTCCGAACCTCCGTGTCCGGCATCAATTACAACCTCTACCGTCTTCCCCCCCACTGCCGCGCTTTGCACGTAGGAACTCAACTTTTGACTAAGGACAATAATTCCAAGTGCAATTACAAACATAATAAATAACCGAATTTTTCTTTTCACGTCCTGCTCCTAGAGTTTTTGTTACAAATATATGCCTGAGATGCGATATAAATTACCCATATTAGCCTGAACACTTCTAATTCATGAATGTCTCTTTTCAATCATTGCAAAATAGGGTTGCATTCTTTAATATCAAATGATATTATTTAAATATAAAGAGAAGCACCCACTCCAAAGTGGATGCCTCACTAGTCTAAACGGATTTGTCCCTACGGACACCGCCTATCCTGTTGGCCGACAGGATAGGCATTTTTTCGCATTATATGGTTAACAAATATTGTAATAGCAAAAATGGTTGTCCATAATAAGGACAACCATTTTCTACACACAAAATCAATTTCAAATCAATTCACATACTTGAGAATCGCGTCCCAAGCCTTGGAATTTTCAAAACCAAGCCTCCACGCCGATGTTCCAGCAAGTTGGTATTCTTTCATCAATTGGAGTTTTGCTTCTAATGCAGGAATATCTTCCAACCAAATCTTATATGTCGCTCCGCCTTCTTCCCACTGTGCATAATTGTGACCGGTAGCCGGATCCACCTTTATCTTCGCTCCTGCTGTCTCAATCACCATCTTCGCCTCACTCATGCCATAAGCAACGCTTGTCACATTAACTGCATACTCTGCAGCCTCCGTACCTTCTTCTTTCTTCAGTTGCCCTTCCGTCTTTGGCACTTCCTTCCACAGTCTGGTAAAGAATGGAACTGCGTTAATCACTTTCTCCTTTGGAACTACCTTTAATGTTTCCTCAATTCCTTCTTTTACAAATTGGAGAGAAGCCACCGGGCCGCTTTCATAAGAACCACTATAGTGTTCATCATACCCCATAATGATTACATAGTCTGCAACCTTTCCTTGCTCTTCCAAATGATAGTGCTCATTATATCCCTTCGGCACATAATTATCTACCGATAAGATAATCTCATTCTGTCTACATTTTACAGACAACTCACGAATAAACTGTATATAATGCTCGCCACACTCCTTAGAAATCTTTTCAAAATCTACATTGATTCCATCGATTCCCGTCTGAAGTGCCTCAGCCATAAGTTGATTAATCAAATTTTCACGACTAGACGTATGACTAAGCAGTTCATAAGATTCTTCGTAGGACGAAATTCCACCGTCAAAGTCTCGCACCAACGCCCATACCTCTATGTTAGACTGATGTGCATAATTTACATACTGAGAACTCGCAAAGGAATTCAAATTACCCTTGGTATCTGCTACAGTAAACCAAGTTGGGGAAATTGTCGTAAGGCCTTTTGTAGATGCTATCATCTCCAGCACAGAATTGTTGGCTGTGCGATTCGTTACCACATGCCAGGCCATATTGATTGTGTAGTCTTTTGATATATTCTGGTATTGAACTTCCTCAAACGGTCTTGAGGTGGTCACCTTCTGTACATCTTTTAAATGACGCTCTTTTACATAACCCACAAAGCCATCCTCTGTACGTACCTTTTTCCAGTTCCCCTCATCTTCAATGACTGTCACCTGCGTCTTCTTAGACAAATTCGTTAATATAGGGCTCTTTACTCCACCACGATAACGTACCTGTGTATTCTTACGTGTTGTCGCAATCTGCTTCTCACCCCATTGGCCCGTAATCGCAACCCTCTGAGGATTCTCGTACATTCGGTACTCCATATTGGTGTACTCCTGAACAAAGGAGAGTAAGATATACGCCGTATTCCCCTCCATCTTTAAGAGGGCATAATCGGTACTGTTCTTTTCTTTTTGCAAGGTATACTCCTTGCTTCCCACTGTTGCCCGGACTGTTCCTGTAGGCAACACATACAACAGGAGGTTCTCATTCTTATCTACATAAAATCTGTCATTTAAATAATCTCTTACAACAGAATATTCCACGTAAGGTTGTCCGTCAAACATCTTTCCCGCCGCAGGCAAAACTTCGTTGTCCACTGTGACTGCCAGTTGTTCTTTTTCAGTTATTCCAAAATATTCATTCAAATCTGCCCTATCTTTTGAAGGCCCATATTTTTTCAATAAGAAAGCTCCTATTATCACGCTTAGCAATACAACAAACAAACAAATCCCTCTTAATAACAGGGTTCTTTTTCTACGTCTTCTTTTTAGAATTCTCCTGCGTTGTTTCTGATCCATAACGCACCTCCTATTTGTCTCCTATTATATCAACATTTCCCAGCCTCGTCATCAAGAATTTCGACATTTTTCATCATAATAAAAATTTCTTATGTCTTTGAATTGGGGTATCTGTCACATATTTAATTTTCAGAAATATGATGAAAAGACAATTCTTTCATCTGACCTTTTTCATCCCACACATAATCGCGCATATACGTACACTCTTCTTTCACCATGTGCGCTGTAACCACCTGCATTGGACTGGCCGGTGCGTCGTCTAGTTTTATGCTTACTCCGTATGTTTCGTATTCCGACAGTTCGGCAAATAAGTTCTGGTACTTTTTTTCTTCCATTATCTGCTTCCTCCATATACAAGTAACAACTACGGCTTCTGACAACTTCTATTCCTTAAGATAGCTGACCTTGCTACGAAATGATATATTATGAAATTGTCTTCTGCTAATTAGGAAGATAGTGTTGGTATTCTAAATTATTCTTTCTAAAATTGGTTATTTGATTCGACCTAAATCATATTGACTTGATTTTGATATACATTTTTCTTGATATACAAATGATATGCTTTCAGATGTTTTCGCAAACACAGATATTAAACGAAATTCTGTAACATTTCTTCTTTTCTAATTCGTCCCTCCTTACATCGTAAACGTAGTTGCTTAGCAGCCATCTTCCCGTAACAAAATTATAAGCAAAAAAACTCCCTTTTTTCAAGCAGTATTTTGTTTATAAGTCTTTCCACATTTCCCCCTTAATATTTAAAATAACATCCGGATTTTTCCACATTTTTTCCACGCATTTTCCTCAACTTATCCACAGGGAAAACAAGAAAAAGTTTATATAAATTTTCTTTACATATTTTTTGTTTTTGTTTATACTAATAAAAAGTAACCAGATGTATTTATGATAGGAAGTGATGTTTATGAAAATTGAAAAACTAAACGACAATCAAATACGCTGTACTCTGACTCGTGCCGATTTGGCAGACCGTCAATTAAAATTAAGTGAATTGGTCTGTGGTACCGAAAAGGCAAAGTCTCTTTTCCAGGACATGATGCAAAAAGCTGCTTTAGAATTTGGATTTGAAGCTGAAGATATGCCACTTATGATTGAGGCGATTCCTGCTTCCGCCGACTGTATTGTCCTTATTATCACCAAAGTGGATGATCCGGACGAACTCGACGCCAAGTTCCCTAAGATTGGCAATGTCTCAGGCGCGCCGTCTCCAAAGAAGCAGCATATATTGGATAAATTAGAAGGTGCTGAAGATATTCTTGATTTAATTAACAAGGTAAAAGATGCCGTGACAGATACACCGCAAGAAAAAAAGAACACAAAACCTTCCGGTGTTCGCCTCTTTTCCTTTGCCAATATGGATAGTGTTATTCATGCATGTCATTTATTGCAGAGAATGCATATTGGCGCAAGCACTTTATATAAGGAAGAAGCCGAGCAAATATTCATACTTGCCATTACGCAGGCAGCGCAATCTGCTTCTGACTTTAACAAAATATGTAACATGTTATCCGAATACGGTTCCTTGGAAAGAGTCTCCTATGCGACCTTGGCATATTTGGAAGAACACTGCGAAACGATTGTTGCAACAGATGCAGTACAGCAATTAGGAAATATTTAAATAAAAATGGCTATCGCAATACGCGATAGCCATTTTTCTATGCATTAAGTGCTGCATTAATCTTTTCCACTAATAAATCTGCATCAATACCATGTACCATTGCAGCTTCAGCCAATGTTTCAGCTTGTGCTGACGGACATCCCAAACAATGCATACCGATTTCCATTAAAATTGGTGCTACCCCAGGATTTGTAGCAAGAAGTGCGCCGATTGTCATATCTTTTGAAATTTGTACAGCCATCCTTCTTATCCTCCTTTGTTTTTTAACTCCTGTATATTATAATACTATTTCCACAAATTATCCAGTACATTTTTTTGTTTTTACAATCGAATTGTATATACATTTTTTGACATATTTTGACTACTCGATTGTCAACATCATTTTCGACAAAATGTGATTTTTATTACTTGTCCACAAAACGCCTGTTCTTTTTTTGACAAAAATAATCCACACTTTCCAAGCTGTTTTATGTGGAAAATGTGGAAAACTTTGTGTAAAACTCGATTTTATCCCACTTTTTAAGTTTTAAAATGTGGAAAACTCTATTTTTACTTTTTTTTCTTTTTTGACATTTTTTTACAGTTTTGTGCATTTTGCACAGTTTGATATTTTTCAATCATTTTTCTTTTTTCTGACTAAAAAATTCTACGCACTGTTATGATCGGCTCATATGTGGCAGATGAAAATTTAATGCCTTTTCTTTTATTCGAAGCATTGACAATTTTCCCATTTCCTGCATAGATACCAACGTGGCCTCTGTAACAAAGAATATCACCTTTTTGAACTTCAGAATAGCTCACTTCTCTACCTACATGACGCATAGCATATGACGAATGCGGAAGGCTTACTCCAAAGTTTGCATATACTAATTTTACAAATCCGGAACAATCCGTTCCGCTTGTAAGGCTTAGTCCGCCCCATACATATGGATTTCCTAAAAACTGATTTGCGTAAGAAACTACTTCCTCGCCTTTTTTCTTGTTCTCTGCTTCAATTACTTTTTTCGATTTGGCATATATAAAGCTTGCCTCAATCTCTTCCGGCTCTAATGTGTCGATATCTGTATTTGGATATTCTTTTGCCACAAGTTTTCTTGCCTTTTGAATTGCCTTCTCCCCAGTCAGCATATCCTCTTTTCTTACATATCCTACTACATCACCAGACTGAATCTTAAGCCACTTCTTTCCCTTGCGGATTACTTTAGCCACATCATTTCGGCAAAGACGTCCAACCCACGCGGATTCTGTGCTTCTTTTCTTTCTTATATTAAGATAACTCCCCTTGCTCACCTTGGCGAATGCCACCTTCTCATATACAGCATCACGTGCATCCTGTGCCTGCTTTTCCTGAATCAATCTTTCTTCTTCTACATGCACTTCAATTACTGCTGCTGTATGAAGGTATCCACTCTTCTCTATTTCTGTTTGAACCGCGTGATGCGAAAATACCATCGGTCCTTTTATATCTAATGCGAATGCCTCATTGGCTGAAATAAATACGGCACTTACTATGGCCGCCAAAGCTATTCCTTTTTTTATGAACTTATGATTCATAAACGCCTCCGTTACATTTTGTTTTCTTAAATGTTACATAATTGTTACATTTGTTACGTTTGTTAGTATATCAACGGTTACCCCTTCTGTCAACACTTTTTCTCCAGATATTTATAAAAAATCAAATCTTTTATTGACAATTTCCATTATTTTGACTATTATAATTATAGTAACTATTACCATTATTAAAAAGGAGGTATTTATGGCTACATTAAAATATAGTCGCCAGCGAGAAGCAATTAAGGAATACTTGATGCACACAACTTCGCATCCAACTGCAGACACCGTATATATGGCTGTAAGAAAAGAGTTTCCCAACATTAGCCTTGGCACAGTTTACAGAAATTTAAATCTACTGTCGGAAATAGGGGATGCCGTTAAGATTACAACTCCTCTGGGCGGAGACCGTTTCGATGGAAATGTAAATCCACATTATCATTTTTGTTGTTCCTGCTGTGGTAATGTCATTGATTTAGAATTGGACGAACAGACGGAGATTAATAAAATTGCCAACGCCAATTTTGACGGTGTGATAGAAAATCATGTGATGATGTTCTACGGAACTTGCAGCGATTGTTTAGCTAAGAAAAAGATTTCATAAAAAATTTTGAAATTGTTGTTGACAATCTGTTTTTAATATGATAATTTAATATCAGTAATAATTACTGTTATTACTTTAAAAGAAAAAAATAAAACATTTTTAATAAGAAAAGGAGAAACTATTATGAAAAAATTTGTATGTTCAGTATGTGGTTATGTTCACGAAGGAAATGAAGCTCCGGCTCAGTGCCCACAATGTAAAGTTCCAGCTAATAAGTTTATGGAACAGTCAGCTCAGAGAGTATGGGCTGCAGAGCACGTGGTAGGTGTGGCAGAAGGCGCTCCGGAAGACATCATTATGGATCTTAGAGCAAACTTCGAAGGTGAATGCACAGAAGTTGGTATGTACCTTGCAATGGCTAGAGTTGCTCACAGAGAAGGATATCCAGAAATCGGATTATATTGGGAAAAAGCAGCTTGGGAAGAAGCAGAACACGCTTCTAAGTTCGCAGAACTTCTTGGAGAATGCGTAACAGCAAGCACAAAGAAAAACCTCGAAATGAGAGTAGAAGCTGAAAACGGTGCAACAGCTGGAAAATTTGATCTTGCTAAGAGAGCAAAAGAACTTAATCTTGATGCTATTCATGATACAGTACATGAGATGGCTCGTGACGAGGCTCGTCATGGTAAAGCATTTGAAGGCCTTCTCGCTAGATACTTTGGATAAGAAGAGTTATTAACTCCTCTATACTTCCCTAAAAACACCCTAAAAGCAAGGCTTAATAGTGACAAGTAACTATTTTGTCGCAGAGAACGGTGTGACCCGAAGGTCACGCCGTTTTTCTGCGTTCATAGGTTGTTTGTGTGATGATAGGCTCGGAAATAACGGGAATATCCACATCGTCCACGAAGTTAAAGAAAATCTTCACTTTCTGCTATGGTTATACCGGATTTTTCAAAAACCGGCTAATCGGAGGACAACTTTTCGGGGGATGTAGATTTCTTCACATTTCCATTGTATAATGAAAAAATGAAAAGCTACCAATGGAAACGATGGTAGCCTTTGAGCCGTAAAATGGAGGGAGAATATGTACAGATTACTGATTATCGAAGATGACAAAGGGATAGCAGAAGCAATAAAGACGCAAGCTGAAATGTGGGATTTGCAGGTGCGTTACGTAGAAAATTTCAGAAGCATAATGATCGAATTTGCAGAATTTGATCCCCATATTATTTTGCTCGATATTTCTCTGCCGTTTTTCAACGGTTATCATTGGTGCAGGGAGATTCGCAAGGTATCCAAAGTGCCAATTATTTTCATTTCCTCTGCTTCGGATAATATGAATATGATTATGGCGATGAATATGGGCGCTGATGATTTTATTGCTAAACCATTCGACCAAAGCGTATTGATGGCAAAACTGCAGGCAATGTTACGCAGAACCTATGACTTTTCTACATCAGTTCCGGTACTGGAACACCGTGGAGCACTTTTGAATACCGGCGACAACACACTGACATATAGAGGCGAGAAAATTTCTCTATCTAAAAATGAGTTTCGCATTTTACTTATCCTTATGGAGAACAAAGGTAAAGTCGTAAGCCGTGAGAAGTTGATGGAGCAGCTGTGGGAGACGGACAGTTTTGTGGACGAGAACACGCTATCTGTTAATGTAAACCGTCTTCGCAAACGCTTGGATACCGCAGGGCTTGAGGACTTCATCACCACCAAGTTCGGTGTCGGATACCTCATTGAGAATTGAGGTGACGGCTATGAAATTGTTTTTGCAATACCTCAAACAGCGCCGCCGAGTATATATTGTAAGCGCAGTGTTTTGCATTATCTTTGCGGTGAGCTTTCTGCTGTATCATCTGCCGATTGGTGCGGTAATATATCCGACATTGCTTTGTGCGGCTATCGGCATCTTGATTATCGTCTTTGACTTTCTGCGTGTGAAACGTGAGCACGAAGCACTGAACAGCATTCGCAACATAGCGGATGTAATTACAGTATCGCTACCGAAGATTGACGGAATCAAAGATAAAGACTATCAGCTGATTCTCCGTCTGCTCAGTGAGGAACATAATAATTTTCGCACCCAGACTAACCGAAAATATACGGATATGATCGATTACTATACTGTGTGGGCGCATCAGATCAAAACACCCATTGCTTCTATGCGGCTGCATCTTCAAAATGAAGACTCGGCGCTCTCCAGAAAACTCTCCGCCGATTTGCACCGCATCGAGCAGTATGTGGAGATGGTGTTGACTTTCCTCAGACTGAACTCGGAAAGCACTGATTATGTTATCAAAGAGTACGACTTGGATAGGATCGTAAAACAGGCAGTGAAAAAGTTTTCCACTGAATTTATTGGACGCAAGCTGAGCCTTGTGTATGAGCCGCTATATACAACAGTTATTACGGACGAAAAATGGCTGTCCTTTGTTATTGAACAAGTGCTGTCCAATGCACTCAAATACACTCCCGCCGGTAGCATAACCATTACTTTAGAAAGTGAAAAAATTCTGCGTATCCGTGATACAGGTATTGGTGTTGCACCAGAGGATTTGCCGAGAATCTTTGAAAACGGATATACCGGCTATAACGGTCGGACAGACAAAAAAGCAAGTGGTATCGGTTTATATCTCTGCAAGCGTATATGCTCTAATCTAGGACATACAATAACAGCAAGGTCTATTGTAGGTGTTGGAACGACCATTGATATCGACCTCACACAGACAAAACTGAACGTAGAATAACTTCTTACAAAACTGTTAGATTTGAGGGGGCATTTGTAAGCCGAATCGATGGCGATGCAGATGTCCCCCTTGCTATAATGATAACAGAAATCACAAAGGAGGATTTTTGTTATGAGTATTTTGAATGTAAGCGGGGTACAAAAAATATATACGACCCGCTTTGGTGGAAACAAGGTTGAGGCGCTGAGAAGCGTTTCCTTCGATGTAGAACAGGGCGAATATGTGGCGATCATGGGTGAATCAGGTTCCGGTAAGACGACCTTACTGAACATTCTGGCAGCCCTCGATAAACCCACATCCGGCTCGGTGGTTCTCGACGGAAAAGACCTCTCCAAGATCAAGGAGTCGCAGGTGGCAGCTTTCCGCCGTGATAACCTTGGCTTCGTGTTTCAGGAGTTCAATCTTCTGGATACTTTTACATTGGAAGACAATATCTACCTGCCGTTGGTATTGGCAGGTAAAGGACATAAGGAGATGCAGGAATGTCTAAAGCCGATAGCCGCCCAGCTCGGTATTACTGAACTTCTGAAAAAGTATCCCTATGAGGTTTCCGGCGGTCAGAAGCAGCGCGCTGCTGTTGCTAGAGCACTCATTACCAACCCGAAGCTGATCCTGGCAGACGAGCCGACCGGTGCTCTTGACTCCAAGGCAACCGATGAACTGCTCCGTCTCTTTGCCCAGATCAATAAGACCGGACAGACAATTCTGATGGTTACACACTCGGTCAAGGCGGCAAGCCACGCCAGCCGTGTGCTGTTCATCAAGGACGGTGAGGTGTTCCATCAGATTTACCGTGGTAATAATACCGACGAGCAACTG
>JAZRCJ010000052.1:0-1999 GCA_045659705.1 Faecalimonas sp. | reverse complement strand
AATGTATGAGGAACGACTTTGATTTTGGCGATTTCTGCCAAGTGCATTGTCAGGTCTTCATTCTCGGGCAGAGTCTTGTATGACTGTGTCTGTGGTTTGAAGATGTAGTCGCCCCAGAGACCAACGATTGTAAGTCTCTTTGATCCATCGTGTCTATCTAGGTGAAGAGAGAGCTTAGCCTGAACACCGGTCAGTGTTGTCTGTGATTGGATAACCTGGGCTGCCAATGTGTCAAGCTCATCTAGAGAGTAGGGTAGTTCAGGGACTTCTGGTATCCCGAAAAACTTTTTGCAGCACCCTTTGTGGAAGTCCACTTCGCCGTCTGCAAGCTCTTTATAACAGTATAGGCATTTACTCATGGCTTCTATTTTTTTACAGGTACAACACTAACTGCACCGATACAATCCATGCAGCAGAGCAAAAGCAAAGACATTCGGTCAAGATAACTGATGTCAGTATTCCTAAGTGCAACATCGAGGAGCCATCCTTCTGGAATCAGTCCGTCGAAGAATGGAAACAACACATTGGAATGATATGGCTTATCAGTCAATGGGAGCGTAAGACTCACCGGCTCAGCATTCTTGCTCTCAAGGTAATCCTTGATGTAGCAGAACTCGTAGCCTGCATCGGTTTCTGCTAAGATTCCGGCCAGGCTATTCTTGTAATATACTTCAGCTCTTTTCATTGAGTTCCTCTGATCTTACGGGTGCCAATTCGTAACCGAACATGGCGAGCACCTGGTTGACTTTATCCATTCTGAGGGTAGGCTTTCCCTGCTCAAGCTGACGCACGAAGTTAAGACCTACACCGCATTTGAGGGCGAGATCTTCCTGAGTCAGTCCGTATTCTTTACGGAGTGTTTTGAGTGTTGCAGACAGTAATGATTTCATAAAACTACATCTTATCTGATGCAAATATAATAAATTTTGTAGAATTACATCATATCGGATATAAAAATGTGTTATGTCTGTTAGATTACATTAGAACGGATGTAGTTCTGCTTATTTTGTCTACGAAGTTTCAATAATTGTGGTATATTTGTATTAGTTGGAAGAATTGAGACTTTGCGCATGCACTCCGCTATATATTTATATAGCGGAGTGCATGGCTATTATGAAGTATATATCAATGATATATACTTCGATTTCTACTGTAAATACAGGAGTTTTGAACGTTTGCCATTTCCAATATTTGTACTTGATTGGGTACTTGGTATTTTTTTAACTTACGGGGCAATATTGTTTCCGTTATTTCATTGTTGACCAGGTACAATAATTTATATGTTTTGATTGAAAACTATGAAAAAATCAAAATTGAAGTGACTTTTTCATAGTTTTCGATAATATTCGAGTTTGAATTCGCGATTTGCAAATCGCAAATTCTCATAATTTAATAGGCGATTTTCACATAAGCCGTGCTATTTTAAGGGGTGATTTTTACATAATTCGGCCAATTTTTATCCGAATTTTCACATTTTCCGGATTTTGATGGCCAAATTTGTACAAAAAGATAAAGCCCGCAGCGGAAATGAATCGTTGCGGCCTTGTCAATCTGTAAGTGTCAATGACTTAGCTATCGATGTTTTTGGTTGTTTTCGGTATTTATTTTCCGATGCAGTAATTAGTTGATTAGCCTAACTTATTGATATATAATCTTTTGCTAAAATTGGCATTTCGTTTTTGTCCCCCGTCTGTCCACGAAAATAAAAATTTATTTTTCCGGGGACATTTTTTCATATAATGCCGGTCTTCGTTCACGGGCTTCTTCCATCATTTGTTTTCTCTGCTCTGGAGTAGGGTGAAATACCTTATATCCCCAACCATACGCGTTCTCAAAAGCACGCCTTCCAGCCGGTGTCATGAGGCCACGATCTTCGAGATCGATGCATCTGTCCATGTTCAGTTTGGTCCAATGGCTGTTCTTTCTTCTTGGAGACAGTCTTTGTGCAAGTCTGCCATCAGGAAGTTTCTTGAGTGTGCTGTCAATCCATCCGAAGCAT